>JAKOSS010000759.1 GCA_029777145.1 Acidobacteriota bacterium
GGATACTGCCAGAAACGCCGGACTTCAAATCGACGAGGTCCGCAAAAAAGCGTTCGGATCGTTCAATCTGATCATCGCCAGAACTCAGAAAGTTTAGGAAGTTTGGAAAGTTTGGGAAGTTTGGGAAGTTTAGGAAGTTTGGGAAGTTTAGGAATTTGAGTAGGTCGCCCGAAAAACCCCTAACTTCCAGAACTTCCTCAACCTTCCAGACGTCCCAAACTTCCTCAACTTTCCAAACTTCCCAAACTTCCCAAACTTAGAAAGCTGAAGGAATCGGCTTGTCGCCGGTCGATCCGAAGGTTTGGATCAGCAATCCCTGGGTCGATCGATCGACGTACCACGTGCCGGTCGACGGCCGGAACACCGCAGGATCGGTTTTGCCGTCACCGTCGAAATCGCCGGCGGCCGGGATGTCGGTTGAGACGCCGAACTGGGTCGAGTAGTACGAATAATCCTCGGAACGAAGAATGAACCACTCGCCGCTCGACGGGCGGAAGATCGCGATATCCGTCTTGCCGTCGCCGGTAAAATCTCGCGCGGTCGGCTTGTCGGTCGAGGCGCCGAAGGTCGCTGCGATGACCCCCGCAGTCGATCTGTTCAGCCACCATTGGCCATTCGACGGACGGAAGACCGCCATGTCCGCCTTGCCGTCGCCGTCGTAATCTCCGACCTGCGGGACATCGCCGGCGGCGCCGAATTGTTGGATCGTCGTTCCCGAATCGGACGAACGCTGGATGTACCAGGTCGCATTCGACGGCCTGAAGACAGCAGCGTCCGCTTTGCCGTCACCGTCGAAGTCGCCGGGTGCCGGAATGTCGCCGACGCTTCCGAACGGGAAGCTGTAGAACGAATAATCCTCGCTCCGAAGGATGAACCATTCGCCGCTCGACGGTCTGAAAAGCGCGACATCGGTTTTGCCGTCGCCGGTGAAATCAGCCGGCGCGATCACGTCGGACGAGTTTCCGAACGTGTGGGCGATGACTCCGGCATTCGAACGGTTGAGCCACCACTGACCGTTCGACGGACGGAAGATCGAAAGATCGGATTTGCCGTCGGCATCGAAATCGAACAAGACCGCGGGCGCGGCCGTCGCCGTTCCGAAAACGGTAAACGAGAAGACCTGCGAAACCGAGAATCCGTTGGCGGCGCCGGCGTCGGTAACATACCACCTTCCGTAAAACGTCTGTCCGACAAGTGATTGCTGATTCGGGATCGAAAGACTGATGGATCCCCAGCCGTTGCCGCTTCCGCTGCCCTGCAGCGTGGTTTCCTGTCGGGTAAAGGTGCCGAACGCCGGGATCGAAGTTCCGACTCCGGGATCGGACGAGTCGATCACGAGCACCGCCTGCGCGCCGCCGAGACCCGCCGAGACGCCGACGGTGAACGACGGATTGCCGACGAGCGGCGGTTCGATCGCGGTAACGTTTGGCGTGAACGAGCCGGTACCGGAACGACCCGATCCCGAGACTACCGGAACGCGGTTCGATTCGGTATAGAGCGTCGGCCGATCGAACGGCGGAAGCTCGTCACGGACCCGAACGTCGGTCATCGGGCGCTTCATGAACGCGACGAGCGCGGCCTTTTGCTCGGCATTCAGATTGAGCGGCCTGATCAGGTTGTGATCGATATTCGGCGCGTCGAAATCGCCGCCGCGGTTATAAAATTCGACGACATCCTCGAGCGTCGCAAACCGCCCGTTGTGCATGTACGGGCCCTTGAGTTCGACGTTGCGGAGAGTCGGCGTTCGAAAGCTTCCCATGTCCTCGTCGTTGCCGGTCACGGCTCCGCGTCCGAGATCTTCCGCGACCGGGCGAACTCCGATGTTGTGGAATTGCTGATCCGAAAGCAGCGATCCGGCGTGGCAATTGACGCATTGGACGTTGACGAAAACGCTCTCACCGAGCTCTTCCTGCGGCGTCAGGGTTCCGAGATTTGCCGAGTAACGATCAAGCGGCGTTCGGTCGGAAAACAAAACGCGTTCGTGCGTCGCGATCGCCATTGCGATCCGGACCGGCGTCACGTCAGGCGTGCCGAAGACTTCTTCGAAGAGTTGCGGATATGTCCGGCCGTTGATCCAGGCCGTCAGTGCCGGCGGGACGTTCGTCGCGAGCGCGAGCGGTCTCGCGCCGGCCATTCGCTGGGCGACCTGCGTCCAGTTGCGTCCGCCGTGCGCCATTTCGGCAGACGAGACCGGAGGTCCGAGGACCTGACTTTCAAGCGCTCCGCCACCCGGAATTACGATGGCATTCGTCAGCGGATCCTTGAATACTTCGTCCGCGCGGCCGTCCCAGAAAATACCGAAGGTCGAATAAGCTGCGTTGAGATACGACGGCGCCTTTCGTCCGGTCACCTGTTCCTTGAATCCGAAAAAATTGTTGAAGGAATAGGTTCCGTCGGCGTTGTTCTGAACGACGCCCGGCGAACCGAAGGCGTCGTCGGCGGTGTTGAAAATGCCGTCGAAACCCGGATTTTGTGATCGGGCCTGACCGAAGATCGTTCGCGGATCGGATCCTCCGGAAGCTGCGCGGTGACACGTCCCGCACGCCATTGTCCGCGTCGACGAAAGCTGCTCATCCCAAAACAACGCCTTTCCGAGGAACGCCTTCGCGGCCGTGATCGGGTTCTCGCCCGTAAAACTCGGCGGATCGAGCGGCGGGAAAAGCCCGCCGGAATAACCGCCGATACCGCGCATTCCCGCGTCGGAGGAACTGAACGCACTCGCGCCGGAACCGTTCTCGGCCTTTACCCAATAGAAATAGGCTTGGCCGGCGACGGCCGTCGAGTCGAAAAAGTAATTGAAATACGTATTCCCGACCTCGGTCGCGCCGCCGGAGTTGTCCGCCGTATTTCGATAGATGCGGTACAGGGTCGCACCGCGCATCGTGTCCCAGTGAATTCCGACCTTGTCGGCGTAATCGTTGTCCGAGGCCTCGACTCCGGTCGGCGCGTCAGGCGCGGTTCCGCCCGCGAAGATCGTATTTGCGAACCGGCCGCCGAACGTCAGCGCGGCGAAGACGAAAAAAGAAATCAGTGCAAGTAATTTCAGGCGTTTCATATGGTTGTCTCCGGAGGTTAGAAGATTGTGAACAATATAACATGCGTATCGTTCGTTAGCCGACTGCAGCCAGACGTCTTCATCCGCGAAAACCTTTGGAATCAATCCTTAGTCTGGTAAAGTAAGGGCGTTACACCAATTCGAAAAAACGGAGCAAGTATGACGGAGTATAACGAGCGGCCGGATTCCGAAGAATTGTCGGAGGACGAGCGCGTGATCCTTTCAGAACTGGGAGAATCGCGTCGAAAGTTCCTCGGATCGGTCTCGGCGACCGCGTTTGGAGTTCTCGCCGCGCAGCTCTTGGCGGAACAAGAGATCCTGGCGAATTATCGCGTGCCCGAGGACGCGGTATTTGCGCCGATCGCCGAAGAGAACGCGGTTAAGGTCACGCTGGAGATCAACGGCACGAAGCGCGCGCTGAGTCTCGATTCGCGCGTCACGCTGCTCGACGCGCTGCGCGAGAAACTGGGCCTGACGGGATCGAAAAAAGGATGCGATCACGGCCAATGCGGATCGTGTACCGTGATCGTTGACGGGCGTCGCGTGCTCTCTTGCCTGACGCTCGCCGCGACGTGCGAGGGCAAGACGGTGATGACGATCGAAGGCCTTGCGAAGGGTGACGATCTGCATCCGATGCAGGAAGCGTTCATCAAGTACGACGGCTTTCAATGCGGCTACTGCACGCCGGGCCAGATCTGCTCGGCGGTCGCGATGCTTGAAGAAGCCAAGCGCGGACAGTTGAGCTACGTCTCCGAGAACGTTTGCGGCAAAGCCCGGTCGGTCAAACTGTCCGACGACGAGATCCGCGAGCGGATGTCGGGAAATCTTTGCCGCTGCGGCGCTTATCCGAATATCGTCAAGGCGATCCGCGAGGTCCATACCGGAACCGAGGTCGCCGAAACCTGGGAATTCGTAAAGGAGGGCGGAAACGATGCGGCCGTTTAAGTATACGAAGGCGAACGACGCGGCGGGCGCCGTCAAAACCGTCGCGGGAAACAAGAATGCACGGTTTCTTTCGGGCGGGACGAACATTCTCGATCTGATGAAGGAAGATGTCGCGCGGCCCGACGAACTCGTCGATATCAACGGTCTCTCGATGTCGCAGATCCGCTCGACGCCGACCGGTATCTCGGTCGGAGCGCTCGCGAGAAACACCGACACCGCGAACCATCCGCTCGTCCGCGAGAATTATCCGCTGCTGTCGCAGGCGATCCTCGCCGGCGCTTCCGAACAGATCCGCAACATGGCAACCAACGGCGGGAACGTGATGCAGCAGGTA
>JAKOSS010000760.1 GCA_029777145.1 Acidobacteriota bacterium
CGCCGGGACTCTTCTGGGGCATGAAGACCCACATCTCTGTCGTCGAATACTGGCGATGGTGGGTCGTCCATCTTTGGGTTGAAGGATTTTTCGAGGTCTTCGCGACGGTCGTCATCGCATTCCTGTTCGCGCGGCTCGGTGTGATCAATCCCGAATCGGCGGCGCGTGCGTCGCTCCTGACCGGCGCGATCTATCTCAGCGGCGGCATCATTGGAACGCTCCATCATCTGTATTTCGCCGGTACTCCGACGGCCGCTCTGGCGTTCGGCGCGGTCTTCTCGGCGCTTGAGATCGTCCCGCTTACGCTCGTCGGGTTCGAGGCCTGGGAGAACATTCACCGGTCGCGGGCGAGAAACTGGCTGCGCCAATACAAATGGGTGATCTGGTTCTTTATCGCGGTCGCGTTCTGGAATCTTGTCGGGGCCGGGATCTTCGGGTTCATGATCAACCCGCCGATCGCGCTCTATTACATGCAGGGCCTGAACACGACCGCGGTCCACGGGCACGGCGCGCTCTACGGCGTGTACGGCACGCTCGGACTGGCGCTGACGCTGTTTTGCCTGCGGGCGATGGATCCGGAACGGACGTGGAACGAAAAGCTGATCAAGTTCGCATTTTGGGCGATCAACGCCGGGCTCCTGATGATGATGGTCCTGAGCCTGCTGCCGATCGGCTTGATGCAAACGGTCGAGTCAGTCTCGCACGGCTACTGGTCGGCACGTTCGGCCGAATTCATGCAGACGGACGTCATGCAGTTCTTCCGCTGGATGCGTGTCTTGGGCGACACGGTCTTCGCGATCGGCGCCTTCGCATTCGTTTGGTTCACGCTCGGGCTGATCCTCACGAAAGGGAAAAAGGAAGCGGTTCCGGCAGGTGAACTTGTCGAAGCGTAAATCAAACCAGGACTGTAAGATACTGACGGCGCGGGATCAATTGGTTCCGCGCCCTCTTTGCGTTCCGCGCCTTGCAGAGCCACATTGCAGAAACGCATTGCAGAAACGCGCACGAAGTAAGCGTGCCCGCTCGCCGTGGCGAGCGCGTCAACGCTAATGGAACGAACCACTGCAGAAACGCATTGCAGAAACGCGCACGAAGTAAGCGTGCCCGCTCGCCGTGGCGAGCGCATCAACGCTAATGGAACGAACCACTGCAGAGACGCATTGCAGAAACGCGCACGAACTTAGCGTTCCCGCTCGCCGTGGCGAGCGCATCAACGTCGAAATCATCGATCAGCGGGCGCGGAGCGCCTCTTCCTGACCTGCGAATGGAATGATTGTGTTGGACAATGCCGAAGCGGTCAGTCCCCGACCACAAATCCAAAATCAAACATCGAAAATCCAAAATTGGAATTCAGTCGATGAAGCGTTTGAGTGCAGCGATGTCGTCCACAAAGATCTTGCCGTGGACGATCCTCACGATTTTTTTGTCGGCGAGCTTGCGGGTCGCGCGGATAGTCGTTTCGGTCGTCAGCCCGGCCATTTCGGCGATGTCCTGACGGCGAAGCGAGATCTTTGTCGGGCCGCCGGTTCCGTCTTCTTTTGTCGCCAGACGCAGCAGCACATTGGCAACGCGGTGTTCCGGCGACGCCGTCGCCAGATTCTTGATGACGGAGGTCTTCTCGCGGAGCATTCCGCACATCCAGTTGATGACCGCGAACGAGAATTCCTGATGTTCCTTCGTGAATTTCAAAAATTCGTCGCGGGCGACAAGCAGAAGTCTCGATTCTTCCATCGCGACGGCCGTCGCCGGGTACGGACCGCCGTCGAAAACCGGCGGCACGGCAAACATCTGGCCGGCTGAGAATATGCCGATGATGATCTCTTTTCCGACCTCCGGATAACGCACCATTTTGACCTTGCCGTCGAGCACGACCGGGAGATTCACGGCCTCGTCGCCCTCGGCGAAGATCTCTTCGCCGGTTCCGTAGTCGCGGATGCGCCCGCGGCGTTTCAACTCATCGAGAAATGCCCCGTTATTGACATCAAGTTTCATCGGAAAATGTAATTTATATCACATTCACGATACTTATTTTGGTATAAGGTAGGAAAAAATCGCGAGGCGCTTATGGACAATGTTGATCAGATCAGGACGAGGCTCGAGGAACGAAAAGCCCAACTATCGGAACTGCTCACCCGTGTCGAACGTCATGCCCGCCGGCAGTTCGACAAGAGTCTCGAGGAGCAGGCGATCCAACGCGAGAACGAGGAAGTCTTCACGCATATCGACGATTCGTTGAACAAGGAACTGGCGCAGATCGAAGAGGCGATCGTCCGCATTGACCGCGGCATTTACGGCAAATGCGAGAATTGCGGCGAGGCGATCGCGCCGAAACGCCTCGAAGCCTTGCCGCACACTCATCTCTGCATCAACTGCGCCGCCTGAACGCGATAGTCGCCGCGAATTGCACGAATCACCCGAATCAAACAGAAGAAAGATTCGTGAGAATCCGTGTAATCCGCGGCGAAAAATGTTTCTACTTCGAGCCGGTTTCGATCGGCAACTCCGCAACCGTCGCATATTCTGCCCACGATCCCTCATAAAGCCGCACTTTCGGGAATCCGAAGACGTGTTTCAGCAAAACGTATTCGAGGCTCGCCTCGCGGCTCGTTCCGCAATAGACGACGATGTCGTCGTCTTTTGTCAGCCCGGCCGACTCAACGATCTTGCGGACATTCATGAACGCGCCCAGCCGGTGCGGGTTCTTCTCGTCCATCAACGTTTTCCACGGGATGCTGATCGCGCCCGGAATATGGCCGTTGCGGACCCAGACGTTCGCTTCGCCGGTGTAATTCTCGGTCGGCCGCGCGTCGACGAATTTCACTTTTCCGGTTCCGACCAGTGATTTGACGTCGTCGAGCGAAACGCGGATCGTCCGGTTGTCCCACGCGTCGAAACTCGTCGCCGCGTCGTACTTCGGATACTCCTTGACGACCGCGTTCTTTTCTTTCCACGCTTCGAGTCCGCCGTCGAGGATCGCGACCTGTTTCATTCCCAGCCGTTCGAGAATATATGCCGTCATCGTCGCGCCGAGCACTCCCGCGCCGTCCGAATAGATCACGACGCGATCGTCCTTCTTGATCCCGGCGTTCAACAGGATCCGGCTCGTCAGGAACGGATCGAGATACTGCGTCGGCATTCCGCCTTTCGGTGCGCGAAGCGCCGCGTCGGCAAGGTGCACGGCGTTCGGAATGTGATCCATGAAATAGTCGTAAACGTTGTTGCGGGCGTCGATGATGCGCAGGTTCGCGTCGTTCGTCCGCGAGGCCAGCCAGTCGGGCGAGACGAACTGGATAACCGTCGCGCGCGTGTCCTTTTTCGGGTCGTCGACCGGAAGATCGTCGCGTTCGGCCCATTCTTCGAACGATCCGTCGTAGAGTTTCGCCTTGAATCCGGCCGAGCGCGCCGCGAAGTAGACGAGCGACGCCTGCTGGCCGACATGGCAGTAACTCACGACCGTGTCGCCATTATCGACGTTCGCGTCGGCGAAGATCTTCTTGATCTCTTCCGGGGTCTTGATCGAACCGTCTTCGTTGACGAGGCTCGTGAAGGGAACGCTTTTCGCGCCCTTGATATGCCCGCCGCGCGGTCGGAATCCGACCGACGTTCCGTCGTAATAGTTCGTCGTCCGGGCGTCGACGACCGAGATCGACGAATTGTCGAGCTGGGTCTTCAGCCAATCCGCTTCGGCAACGACGTCCGGCCGTGGGTTGATCCGCAGAGTTCCCGCGACCGGCGCCGGAACATCCGTCGTCGTCGCTTTTCCGAGTTTCGTCCAGGTCTTCATGCCGCCGTTCAGGATCGACGTCTGTCCGGCGAGGCCGAGATAGTCGAGCGTGAAATAGACGCGCGTTGTCGGCGTGATCCAATCATTGCCGTAGTAGATGACGATCCGCGAATTTGTTGAAACGCCGAATTTTTCGAATGTTTTCTGCAGCGACTCCGGAGGCGGAAGCTCGGTCGAGATCTTGTCGTTGTCGCGGCTGATCGAAATGTCGCGGAGCGCGATGTAGCGCGCGCCGGGAATATGCCCCTTGTCGTATTCGGCCTTGTCGCCGACGTGAAAGAGCACGAGATTCGGATCCGAAATGTTCGCGGCGAGCCACTCGGCCGAGACCAGCAGCGGGGCGTCCTTTGCCGTCGCGGTCACGGCCGCGAAGAGAAAAATTGCGAAAATGATGGCTAACTTCTTCATTATCAACTCCTTTTCAAAGAATAAACTCAAACTACGCGATAGCGATCGGGGTCCTCGAATATTGCAAAACCGAGTTATCCGTCAAGCGGTGGCTCCGATCGCTTCTTTCGCGTCAATCGGCGAAGATTCGCGGGAAAATCTGCAAACCGCAGGCGGTCGCGCGCGCCGCACCGATCTATGATTCCGTCATCATAATCGCGGCCGCAGCCGATTTCTTGAACAAATCAAAGGTCGCCAAAACTTTTCTCGCCCGGTTCACGTAACAGCCCCGTCCTGTCCTGAACACATTCCAGATCATGTCCAGAAATCTGAAATCAGGCGAATTCTTCGGCAACGTGCCCGGAAAACGCGCGACGAACGCTCTGACGTTATCGGAGATCGTTCATTCGGGACGGGTCGATCTTCCGGCGCATGAACACGAATCGGCATCGTTCACGCTTTTGCTGGCGGGAAGTTATTCGGAGTCGTTCGGCGCGCGGAATTTCGACTACCGGCCTTCAACTGTCTGGTGGCATCCGCCCGGTTTCTTGCACAAGGACGAGGTCGGACGCGGCGGCGGGCGATTCTTCACTGTCGAGATCGAGGCGTCAAAGCTGCCGGGATTCACCGGCATCGAGAAGATTCCGTCGGTTTTCAACGAACGCGCTTCGCGATTGTCGATCCTCGCGCAGCGTTTGTACGGAGAACTCCACGCCTGGACGGATCTTTCCGCGCTGACGGCCGAGGCTCTGACGCTCGAAATGCTCGCGGTCACCGTTGATGAAGATCCGCGTGACACAACTCCGCCGACGTGGCTGCGGCGCGTTTTCGAGCGGATCAGCGATGCCGTTCTCGAACCCGTTTCGGTTGCGGAGCTGGCCGCTGAGGCCGACGTCCATCCGGTTTATCTCGCGGCGGTTTTCAAGAGATTCTTCAGGGAATCGATTGGGGAATTTGTTCAAAGACAGCGCGTCGAATTCTCGAAAAGGATGATCGCCCGGCGTAATCTTCGGTTGGTTCAGATCGCGGTCGACGCCGGTTTCTCGGACCAAAGTCACTTCAATCGAATCTTCAAGCGATACATCGGGGTCACCCCCGGAGAATATCGTCGGCGAGTCCTGCACTAGTTCGTCCAAATGGCCGTGAGTTGCGTCAAAAGCAGTGAAGGGCAAATGGAGGAAACTGCCATGAAAAGGGCAATAATAGTCGTAACTTTGATCCTGATCGCGTTCGCGATCTCGGCCGAAGCGCAACGCCGCATCCGCAATGTGCCGCGCGTCCCGCGCATCGAGCGAAATCGCAATCCGATCCGTCTGAACGGTTTCGATCGGCTCGATCTCAACCGCGACGGTTACATTTCATTATTCGAGTGGCGCGGAAACCGTCGAAAATTCGATCAGCTCGATTTCAACAACGACGGCCGGATCTCGCGCTCCGAGTGGCGGTTCAGACGCCGCCGCTGATCGGCGACGAGACATTTAATGCGCGGCGAATTGCGCTAATCGTCTTTCTGATCGATCCGCGCAATCCGCGTCATCCGCGGCAAACTGAACTCATCCTCGCGGATCCCAGATCACCAATAATTGAAATTTGAGAATTGAAAGTTGATAGATATCCGAAATCCCGAATCCCCAATCACAAATTCGGGAAGGGGCTTTCGGTGTCGAATTTGCGACGGCTGACGACGAGAGTCTTGTGATTCCAGCGGCGTTTGCGGAACCCGAGCAAGTGGAAGATCTGCAACGGGAAGAAGCGCGCGATGCGGGTGTCGATCTCCCAAATATCGGGATCGTCCTTTGTCCGCCAAACGCCCGGAAGGATCCGCACGAGATTCCCGAGTTTGAGTTTTCTGAGCAGCCATGAGAGCTTCAGCCAGAACGGCGCGATCTCGCGTCCGATGAAAAATCCGTCCTCGCCGAGTTTCTGATAGAGCGGCATCAGGATCATTCCTTTCTCGGGCGACAAAACCTCATGCGAATTTTGCGACGCGAGCAGCTGATCCTTTGCGATCGGCTGGAAATTCTCGAATCCGGGCAGCATCGAAAAATCGTCAGCGTCGGTGATCGCATGCCGGTACCGCACCTCGACGACGCGCGGTTTCGAGGTCGCTGACCGTAGAACGTCGTAATGCCGCTGGAATTCCGCGGAGTCCTCGCGTTTCAAGATCCCCGCATTAACGAGTCCCAACCAGATCAAAGCTTCGTGGTTGTTGACGGTCGACTCCGCGTAATGCTGGCCGGCCTCGTATCCGAATGTCACGAGTCCGCGATTGTTGAGATATTCGAGGATCGTTCCTTCGAGCTGCTCTTCGATCCCAAGCAGGATCGTCACGGGGAATTTTTGGGCGAATGAACGATTGCGGAGCGTGTCTCCCACGGTCGCGAACGGAACTCCTTCGGCCGACGTCGAATGAAAGTCCATCGCGTAAACCTCGCCGGCGGCGTTCGCGATCACGCGATCGAGGATCGTCAGGAGTTCGATCTGTTCTGAATCCTCGCTCAGGTTTCCGACCGATTCGCGGTTGGCGGCGATTCGCGTGCGTGTGAAATGACGGTTGAGATCGGAATCGATGAAGCGGATGCCGCGTCCGTAAGCGCGGGTGTTGCCGGCGAGAAGGACGACGCGTCCGCGGAGCTTCGGTTCGAGTTCGCGTAGTTTCGGAACGGCCCGGGCGATCGCGCGGACGCCCGCAGCTTCATTGCCGTGGACGCCGCCGAAGACGATCAGAGTCGGTCCGGGCGCGTCGCCGCCGAACTCGTAGAGAACGTGGTCGCCCGGCGCGATGTCGGGTTTATCGATTTGAGGAGCAACCGCTGACATCAATTCCATTTTTGCACTTTTTTTGCCCGAAATCACGGCGGGCGTGAAACGATTCGACCGGCCGCTCCGTAATCAAGCCATTATGAGAAAACTGCTATTTATCGCGTTCATTATCGGTATTTTCTCGATCGCCGGACTCGCTCAGACCGACGGGGACCGCGCCGCGATCACCGCGACGGCGCTCAACTATGCCGAGGGCTGGTACGAGGGAAATGCCGAACGGATGGAGAGCGCGCTTTATCCTGAGCTGGCGAAGCGGATGTTCTCGAAGGATGCAAACGGCCGGAGCGTCTTCAACCACATGGGCGCGATGCGCTTGGTACAGGCGGCC
>JAKOSS010000761.1 GCA_029777145.1 Acidobacteriota bacterium
ACGAACTTCGTTCCCGGCGCGGTCCGGAGTTTTTCCTTTTTGAGCGCCTCCAGCATTCCATTCGAACCTTGCCATTTTTGTCTGAGGTCAAAGTCGGGAGCGTATCCGGAAACGTGAGTCAAAAGCTGCAGGATCGTGATCCGTTTGGCGTTCTCGTCCTGGATCTCGGGGAAGAACTTGCCGACGGTGTCATTCAGCCGGAGCTTTCCGTCTTCGACGAGTTTCATGATCGACGTCGTCGTCGCGACGACCTTCGTCAAACTCGCGACGTCGAAGACCGTATCGACAGTCATCGGTTCGACCGCCGGAACCAACGCCCGGTTCCCGTATGCTTTCCGAAATACGATCTTGCCCTTGTGGCCGATGATGACGACCGCGCCCGGCATCTTCTTGTCTGCGATGTCCTTCGCGATGACGCCGTCGATCGTCGCGAGCTTCGCGGCGTTCATCCCGACGGTCTGCGGCGCGGCCACCGGCAGTCCCTGCGCTGACGCCTCTGAAAGTAAAAAGGGAAAAGTAAAAAGTAAAAAAGCTATCACCGCTGATCGCAGGCGGTAAGCATCACGCGGGGTAAACTCAGACATGAGACATGATCTGACGGAAATTCTATTTGACATGTTGGACAGGAAGTTCGAGCTCTATCAGCTCTTGAATCTTGAATCTTTAATCTTGAACGCAAACCGGACTTTTTTACTTTTTACTTCTTACTTTTTACTTTTTTCCGGCCGCTTTGAGTTCCTTCTCGCGTTCCTTGAAGCTGTCTTTGCAGAGCCTCACGAACTCCTTCGCGATCGGCGAAAAATAGCCGCCGCGCAGACGCGCGAGCCCGAGCTCCCATTTGATCTCGGCGCCCTCGATGTACCACGACACGAGGCGGCCTTCACGCACGTCGCGCGCAACAGATTTTGCACCGGCGATCCCCACGCCCATCTGGTTCTCGACCATGCGGTTGATCGCCGTCTGTCGCGACAACTCCATCATTACGTTGGGTTTGACGTTCGAGGCGTTGAAAAAATCGTCGATCATCCGGCGCGTGTTCCCGCCCTTTTCGCCGAGGATCAAATGCTCGCCGGCGAGCGTCGCCGCGCTGATGACGCGCTCGTCGCAAAGCGAATGCGACGGATGCGCGATGGCAACGATCTCGTCCGAAAACAAAAGCTCGGTCTGGACGTTCGAAGTCTCGACGGGCAGCGAAACGAATGCGATGTCGATCTCGCCGTGCATGATCTTCTCGACGAGAACCTGGCTTGTACCGCTGCTGACGGTGACCTCGGCGTTCGGGAACTTCTGCTTTAGTTTTTCGAGAATTCCCGGGAGTTGTTCCGAGGCAAACATCGAGGACGACGATCCGATCCGCAATCGTCCGTACTCGGCGCCGGCAAGCTCGGAAATCTCCGCCAACGCAGAGTCGTGCTCACGCAAAATCCGCCTCGCCCGGTCGAGCAAATACTCGCCGGCTTCCGTCAGGATCACACGGCGCGGCGTGCGCGTGAAAAGCTGCAAACCGACTTCCTCTTCGAGCTGCCGGATCTGCATCGATATCGCCGCTTGCGTTACGTTCATTTGCCGCGCACCGGCAGTGAACGTCTTCGTCTCGGCGATCGCCAGAAACGCCTTGAGCTGTCTAATTTCCATTTGTAAATCTTGGAATGTCGATCGGCGGATTGTCGCTGACAAACCGTGATCAATTAACAATTGTTATCGCACTTATAAAATCTTTTAGTTTTGATTATATGTCAAGCATTATTAGAATTGTGTAAAGGATTCCGCCCCTGAAATTATGTCGCCGCGCGCCGCAAAAAAGGACCGTAAAGGCAGTAAGCACAATCTTTACCTTGGTGTTGACGGCGGCGGAACGAAAACTCACATCGCGCTGATCAACAACGAACGAAAGATCGTCGGCGAGTGTTTTGCGGGTGCTTCGAACCCGCTCCGCGTCGGAATCGAGACCGCGGTCGCGAATATTCTCGCCGCCATCGACAAGGCCTGCGACGAGAACAATCTGTCACGTGTCGACATCGTCGCGGCCACGCTCGGACTCGCCGGCGTCCGACGTCTCGACCTCCGCCAGCGCGTCAAGGAACGGATAACCCAACTTCTCCGGATCAAGAAAGTCGACGTCTTTACCGACGCCGAGATCGCCCTTTACGGGATCGGCAAGGACACCCCCGGGATCGTCATCATTGCCGGAACCGGATCGGTCGCGATCGGACAGAACTCGAAGGGAGAAAAATACTCGGCGGGCGGTTGGGGACCGCTGGCCGGCGACGAGGGCGGCGGCGCCGGGATCGCGCTGAGCGCGCTGCACCGGATCGCCAAGGCGTCGGACGGACGGGCCAAACCAACGGCGCTGTCGGATATCGCCGTCGACTATTTCCGCGCCGGCCGCATCGAGAATCTTTCGGTGGCGATCTACGCTCCGCAGGTCGACAACGCACGCATCGCGGGCTTCGCAAAGTTCGTCGCGGAAACCGCGAAAGCCGGCGACACGGTCGCGATCGACATCCTTCGAGAGGCCGGAACTGAACTCGGCATCGCCGCCAAGGCGGTCGTCGAAAACCTCGGGCTGCAAAACGTCAAGATTCCGATCGGACTCGTCGGCAGCGTCTTCAAATCCGGAGATCTCGTCACCGGCCCGCTGCTCGAAACCGTCCGCGGCGTCGCGCCAAAAGCCTTCCTTTACGATAAAATGACCCCGCCTGCGTTCTCCGCCGCGCTCATGGCGTACGAGAATTACGAGAACGGCAACAAGAAATAATGAAGTATCTGATTACGTTAATTACGATTCTGGCTATTTCGGGATCGATCGCGCTCGGTCAGAATTCATCGGCGTGGAGGGCGTTTTCCCGCGACATTGAGGAATTTACCGTCGAGTTTCCCGAGCAGGTAAAATTCGACGATCTGAAGGGCACCGTCCGGTCGAGCACGTACTGGTCGAGATCCGAGGAGATTCGGATCTTCATCGCATCCGAACCGCGAAGAACGCACCCGATTCTGGATCAGGCGATGACCATCATCAACGGCTACGGCATGACCGAGTCCGAGATCTCGTCCATTCCCGCAAAACGCTATCGCCGCACCGACGACCGATTCACGTATGGCGCCGTTACTGTCTCGACCGAAGCGCGTTCGTATGTGTTTTTTGCCGTCGCGCCGCTCGGCAATGCCGAGGACGTGAGTCGTTTTCTAGATTCGGTCCGAATCAACGCGAAACCTGTCGAGAAAGCAGAAGAGTCCGTCGAACCGCAAGTAATTCCCAGAAGACCTTATCGAGCGGTCGTACCTGAGAAATCGCCGTTCGGAGCGGGTCGATCGTCAACCGAAGTTCCGCCGCCGACCGATCCGATGTCGCGGCCGCAGTCGGACAACAGCGGCGTCAGGATTCTTGCGAAAACGAGTCCGGGTTACACCGATGCCGCTCGCTTTTTTCACGTCGAAGGGACGGTCATTCTGCGGACCACGTTCGGAGCCGACGGGGCGATCGGGGCGGTCTCGATTGTTTCCGCGCTGCCGTTCGGTCTGACGGAATCGGCGATCGGCGCCGCCCGCTCGATAAAGTTCGAACCGGCGCGCCGCAACGGCCAACCCTACACCGTAGTCAAGAATATCGAGTACTCATTCAGGCTGTTTTGAATCGATCGCGATCGGCGTTGATCCTTGGACGATTTCAACATTGCCGGACAACGACATCCGCCAAGCTTCCGGCGATCGGATTGAACAACCACCACGCTCCCTCGGGCATCTATTTCTGACGACCATGGATAAGACTAGATCGGTTTCGACCGTGCTGATCTCAGTTGCGTTGGGTGTGTTGGTAGCCTGTGTTGCCGACCCCATCCAGTCGGTACGTTCAAATCCCGAGAACCGACCCGTTGATTTGCGATCGATCGATCCAACGCCCTCGACGGCCCGATTTAAGACCGGAAAGCGAATCAATGTCTTTGGCGTTTCCTTCGAGCTTCCGTCCGATTTTGTCCGAACGCAAAGTTCAAGTGGCAAGGATGAGGCTCGGCGTTACTCCTGTCTGGAACGTGGAACCTATATCGTGGTTATCGCGGATCCGCGCGCGGTTCCCGACCGGCTGCGGCAAATTGACGAACAACTCGAATCAAGACCGGCAACGCGCTTCAGGAGTGGACGTCTGGACGGAAAACGATACGACTACACGGATGAGGACGGTTTTAGAAATCTCGCGGTTCGGATCGATTCCGCGTCACATTCCTTTATTTTTCATGCCGCCACCAACGAATCTGATTTGAGAATCGCAAATCATTTCCTCAGGTCGATACGCAGCGCGGATGATTCGAGCGGCATCGAGGACACGGACGAGCCGAAGGATGAAGATGGCGACGAAATCAACACAAAGTTTGAACCCGGTCGGGGCCGAAGTGGTCCCGGTGATCGGGGACCCGACGGATTTGAGCCTCGTCCCGCCGAAGTTGCCAAGACGCCCAACCCAGACAAACTAACAATACTCGCCAAGCCTCGCCCGGTGTATCCGGCACTGGCACTGATCTACCACATCGAGGGATCCGTCATACTGCGTGCCAATTTTAACGCAGACGGAACAATTGAATATGTTGAAACCGTGAAAGCATTGCCTTTCGGACTCACCGGTTCGGCAATTCGCGCAATGAGGAAGATCAAATTCAAGCCTCAAAAAAAGGACGGAAAACCCGAGAGCGTCGAAACGAACGTCGGATACACGTTTACGATCTACGGACCATAGAAACGAATAATGGATAATTGAAAGTGGATAGTGGATACTTAATTCCTGAAAACTGACTTCCGAAACCAACTACCGACCACTGACCACTAACCACTGACGAACATGCTACCCGTTACCGAACAGGAAAATCCGAACACGAAGGACATCGATGAAGTCTCGACTCTTGAGGCGCT
>JAKOSS010000762.1 GCA_029777145.1 Acidobacteriota bacterium
CGGATGGCCTGACATAACTTGCCCGAACAACCGTTTTGATATTCCCGCGGACGTTGAAGTCGCCTTCGAGTTCGATCTTCAGAGGATCGCAGGCGCGCACGAAGTCTTCGATGATGATGTTTACGACGTGTTCGTGAAAGACCTTAACTTCCCTGAATGAATTGATGTAGAGTTTCAGACTCTTTAGCTCGATGCACCGCTCGTTCGGAACGTACTTGAGCCGAAGCGTCGCGAAATCGGGAAAGTCCGAGAAGGGACAGATCGCCGTGAATTCCGGGATCTCGAAGTCGATCCAGATCTCGCGGCCGGCGAATTCATATTCGAACGTGTCGAGCGGGTACAGGTCCATTTCCTCGCGCGGCGTCGAGCGGATATCGAGGTTCTGTTGGTTAACGGGCTGCATATTCAAGTAAAAATTCGAAATTCAAAAATCAAGATTCAAAATTCAAAGCATGCAAAGCATGAAGTCCCAAGATCAAAGTTCCAAGTTCAAATTCACCGATCGAATGTGATCGCCTTCCGGGTCGAACGGAACCGCCGGGCGCCGTCGACGTCCGAAATGCCGTGCCGCTCGAGTTCACCCAACAAAATGACGAAGATCTCGGCGGTCGCGTGGGCGTCGTCCTTTGCCCGGTGATGATTGTCGAGCCGGATCTCATAATGTTCGGCAACCGTCTTGAGCCTGTGGTTCGGAATCTCCGGAAGCAGCTTTCGCGAAAGCTGGACCGTGCAAAGATGATCGTTTCCGACGCGGTAATTGCCGTAAACGCGCGCCACTTCGAAGTTCAGGAAGCGCATGTCGAAATGCGCGTTGTGGGCCACAAGGACGGCGTTGCCGATGAAATCGAGCAGTTTGTCGGAGACTTCAGCGAAACGCGGCGCGTCGGCGACCATCGAATCCGAAATTCCCGTGAGCTGGGTGATGAACGCCGGGATCGGCGATTCGGGATTGACGAGCGAGTGGAATTCATCGACGATGCGTCCGTTGCTGACGCGGAACGCGCCGATCTCCGTGATCCGGCACGGCGGACACTTGGCGCCCGTCGTCTCGAGATCGAACACGACGAAATCCGTTTCGTTGAGTTTTGCGCTGACGACCGAATGGCCAACGAGTTCGACCGAATCTTCGTTGAGACGCAGTCGCGGATCACCCGAGACGATGTCCGCCACGAGCAGTTTCGCCAGATCCGGAGGCGGACGGCGGATCTTCATCACGTAATCAACGACCTTGACCGCGCTCGCACTGCCGCCGTACGACTTCAAGAGCTGGATGGTCTCGCTGATCAGGATGGACTCGGAAACTAGGTTCGGAAAAGGCGGCATTCTTCTCGATTTTACAGGGAAAAAACGATTCCGCAAATGCCTCGGTCGTGCTTGCAATTATCGGTTGCCGATACTCTAATGTTAACGATGAACCCGGAACAGATCCTCGAACACTTCCGTGCGACCGACGCTCTGCTTGAGGGACATTTCCTGCTGTCGAGCGGGCGTCACAGTCCGAATTACCTTCAATGCGCGCTGGCGCTGCAGTATCCCGCGGACGCCGCAAAATTCGGGCGGGCGATCGCCGAGCGGTTCGTAAGTTCAGCGATCACAACGGTTGCGTCGCCTGCGATCGGCGGTCTCGTGATCGGTTATGCGGTTGCAGAAGCACTGAACGTCCGGTTTCTCTGGACCGAACGCCAAAGCGGCGAAATGACGTTGCGGCGCGGTTTTTCGCTGCAACCGGGAGAACGGATCCTTGTCGTCGAAGACGTCATCACGACCGGCGGTTCGACCCGCGAATGCATCGCTTCGCTCGAGTCGAACGGCGGGATCGTCGTCGGCGCGGCGTCGATCATCGACCGGTCGAACGGTGTCGCCGACGTCGGTGTTCAGCGCATCGCGCTCGTTGAGATGGACGTCCCGAGCTATTCGCCCGACGAATGTCCGCTCTGCGCCGAGGGGTCGCCGGCGATCAAACCCGGCAGTCGATCGTAAGCGATTCAATATCCGATGAACTTCAAACTGACGATCCAATACGACGGAACGGATTTTTGCGGCTGGCAGGTGCAGGACAACGAACGTACGGTCCAGGGCGAATTGCAGCGCGTCATTTCGTTGCTCGAAGGCACGGAAGTCCACGTTGCCGGATCCGGCCGGACGGATTCGGGCGTTCATGCCGAGGCTCAGATCGCGTCCGTTAAACTTTCGAAATCGTTCACTCCGGAAAAGCTTCGACAGGCGATCAACGGAAATCTCTGGGGCGACGTCCGGATCATGAACGTCGAGAAGGCCGAGGACGATTTTCACGCGCGTTTCTCAGCGAAGGGGAAAACGTACGTTTACCGCGTCGTAAACGCACCCGTAATGTCGCCGTTCTGGTCGCGCTACGCGCATCACGAGACGCGCCCGCTCGACGTCGCCCGGATGAATGACGCCGCCCGTCTTTTTCTCGGTAAACACGACTGGACGGCGTTCTCAGCCGCGAATTCCGACGCCGAACACCGGATCCGAACGATCCAGGAATTCAATGTCGTCTCCGTCTGGGACGCGCGCGCCGGAGCGTCGTTGATCGAGTTCACGATCCGCGGCGACGGTTTCCTCAGATACATGGTCCGTTCGATCGTCGGGACGCTGCTTGAGGTCGGGCGATGTGAAAAGGATTTTGATACAATTCAGACGGCGATCGTCGGCGGTGACAGAAACCTCGCCGGCGCCACCGCACCGGCCCATGGTCTGACGCTTTTGCGCGTCTACTACGAATGAGCACCGATTTTCAACACATCCTTCAGACGCCGGTCCTGGCGTACGATGAAGGGCTCCGGTTTTTTATGGGCGAAGGGGTTTTGAATTCGACGCTGCGTCGCGTTGCACGGGATCTTGAGCGACAGCAAATCGATTACTGTTTGATCGGCGCGGTTGCGTTGAACTTCCACGGGTATCATCGCTTTACCGAAGATATTGATCTAATTCTTTCGGAGGAGGGTTTGGAACAGTTCTTCAGGAAATTGGTTGGAAATGGCTATCGACCGGCATTCGAGGGCGCGCGGAGGCAGTTCCGGACAACTGAGGGGAACGTCCGGGTCGAAGTCATCGTCGCGGGCGAGTTTCCGGGTGACGGATTGGCCAAACCGGTTCGCTTTCCGGATCCAAAGGACGTCGATTTTGAAATTGACGGGGTAAGGACGCTGTCGCTGGACAAGCTCGTTGAACTGAAACTGGCGTCCGGAATTTCAGCAGCGGACCGATTGAAGGACCTTGCGGATGTGCAGGAGATCATTAAATTGAAGAAACTCGGATCGGATTTCGCCATACATTTGGATCCATCCGTCCGTGAGAAGTTTATTGAACTTCATGACGCAGTCGCCAAAGCGCGAAACGAAGAATGTTGATCTACCACATCGTCCTGCCCGAAGTTTGGGAAAGATTCAAAGACGAGCCCGAATATGAAGCGGAGAGCCTGAAATCCGAAGGTTTCATCCACTGCAGTTACC
>JAKOSS010000763.1 GCA_029777145.1 Acidobacteriota bacterium
CAGTGATCTTTTTGAGTTCGTTTGCAGTCCATCCTCGGCGAGCAAGTTCGGTCAATAGGCGCGGAAAGGTAGAGACGTCTTCAAGTCCGGAGATCGGATACTCCATTCCGTCATAATCTCCGCTGATACCGATGCGATCGACTCCGATCAGTTTTCTCACATAATCGAAATGGTCCGCGACATCCGCCACGGTCACCGTCGGCATCGGATTCTTCTTTTCCCATTCGGCCATTGCCAGCTTGAGGGCCTCTTTGTCATTCGGTGATTTTGCTTTGGCCGCGTAATAAACGGCGTCGCCGTCTTCCAACCACTTTCCAAACGCCGTCGTAGTGTGTTCGGCGACCATGTCGATCATGATGAGTCCACGATTGGCATTGAGACGCAACAGAATGTCATCGGGGACGTTGCGGTTCACGTCTGCGAGCGCCCGTGCGTTGCTGTGGCTGAAGATGACCGGCGCTTTCGTTACGCCGAGAATGTCGTGCATCGTCTTTGCCGAAACATGACTCATGTCGACAATGACGCCCAGTTCGTTCATGCGCCGAACAAGGTCCTTTCCGGCATCCGACAAGCCGTTGTTGAGCGGCTTGTCATCACTGCCGTCGCCGAACGGATCCGAGACGTACGTAAATGTCATGCACCTCAATCCAAGTTGGTAAAGTGCATCCAGATTGGCGATCTCGCCTTCCAGGTTTTCAGAACCTTCCATCATCGGGAGCAGCGCGATCTTTCCTGATTTCATTGCCGCGCGCATCTCAACCGCGCTCGCGACGATCTTGAGGTCTCGCGAATAGGCGTCCTGCAATCGGCGCAGCAAGCCATACTGGGCCTGCATGCTGAATTCGTCACTGCCGAAGACGTTCAGCTGCACGCCCCCGACGCCTCCTTTTCTCCATCGCGGGATGTCGGTCTGACCCTTCTGCGCGACGTCGATCGGATAGTCGGCGACATCCTGAGGACATTTGGGGAGCTTTTTGTATGCGCAGCCGAAATACCAGGCGAACAGGTCACTGTGGCCGTCGATGATCGGAGATCGTTTCAGGACTTTACGAACGATCCGTTCAGCCTGTTCTTCGTTCACGTTGTAATTGCGAACCTGCGTTGTCTGGGCGCCGGTGACGGCGTGCGCTAACGCAAAACAAAAGGAAATAAGGCATGCGCGCAAAACGACCTTCGCGACCCGATCATTGCGATTTCTCGTCATCATACTTTCGTTTGGCTCTTCTCCTCGGGTTCAGTAACACGGCAACTGTAAAACAAGTTGTCGGTTCAGCCATCTTACCGCCTTTCGGACTTGGCATCGAGAAAGTCGTTGATCATCGGAACCAACGTCGTCATGCGGGACATCAATGTGACGTGGGTCGTGTCCGGCAGGATCGCAAGTCTCGATTCCGCTCTCGGCTGAATGTCGCCGAAGACCCCGCCGCCTTTCAGCGCGAACATTTCGATCATGTGATCGAGCCGGACGCCGTCGGCGTCGCCGTAGATGAAGAACATCGGAGCCTTCGTCGCCTTCAGCTTGTCGGCGCCGAAATCGAATGGCCGCAACGCCATCGCTTTGATATGGTTCACGAATTCAGGGAATTTGTCGGGCGTCGGACTCAGGCGTTTGTATTCGGCCTCCATCGGCGTTCCCTTGAACATCTCCGCACTGAACGTCGGCCAAACGTCGTTCGCTTCCTTGACCCAGCCGTCACGGCGGATCGGAGCCGAAATGCTGACGACCTTGCGCACCTTCTCACGGTGTCGGATCGCGAACATCATCGCGGTGCCGGCTCCAAGACTGTAACCGATGACGTCCGCTTTCTGGATCTTCAAATAATCGAGCAGCGCCGCCACATCATCCGAGAGGTTTTCGTAGGTTATGTCTCGATCGATGTCGGCCGTCCGCCCGTGGCCCTGCATTTCGACAGCGATGACTTTGCGCGTTTGGCGAGTTCATCGACCCAGTCCTTCCAGTCGCCCGAGATCGCCATGAACGCCCCGTGAAGCATTACGACGGGCTCGCCGTTCCCGCGAATCTCGTAATACATCTTCAGTCCGTTGACCGGCGCATAACCGGCCGCCGGTTTTTGTTGCCCGAACACGGCGCCGGCGAGGACGAGAATCAGTCCGCACTTGAGGATTGTTGTCATCATTGATATCGGATTCGATATTTCCTGCATTCTCATTTAATCATTCTCCTTGATCTGTGGAACACCGGTTCGGAGGTCGCCGTCGCGTTCGTAGTTGACGATGATGATTCCGTTCGGGCTGACCTGGCTTTCGGTGACTTTGAACGACGCCGGGATCGTGCCGTCCTGGAAGAGGCGTTTTCCCACGCCGAGCGTGACCGGAATGATCATCAGCTCGAGCCGATCGATGAGATCGTGTTTGAAGAGCGTCTGCAGCATGTTCGCGCTGCCCATCACGTGAATATCCGG
>JAKOSS010000764.1 GCA_029777145.1 Acidobacteriota bacterium
AACGGCCTTGCGTTTGAACAGGTTGCCAAGAAGCGGAACCCGCGACAGGCCCGGAGTGCGGAACGTGTCATCGCTTTCCGAATCAAGGAGCGCGCCGCCAACGACCGTCGTGCCGCCGTCGGGAACCGTTACCTTCGTCTGCATCCGCTGCGTGTTGATCGCCGGCGTGCCGCCGACCGCGACCGCGGAATTGATCGAACTGTTTTCGGCCACGACATCGAGCACGACCGTGCCGGCGTCGGTTACCTGCGGGATGACTTCGAGACGGAGCGGAACCGAAACAAACGTCGTCGTGAAGACCACGCCGCCGGTGTTGTTGCCGCTGTTCTGCGTCGTCACGACCGGGATCTGCGTGCCGCTTTCGATCTGCGCTTTCTGTTTGTTGAGCGTCGTTACGCGCGGCGTCGCGACGATCTTCGCCTGGCCCTTCTGTTCACCCGCCGAAAGCAGGAGGTTGATCTGGGCAGTGCCGAAGACGCCGGTCGTCAGACCGATGACCGTGTTGGCGATCTGCGACGAAAGATTGTTGTTCGGGTCGCGGTTGATCGGGATCGGAAGCGGATTCGACGACTGGTTCGAAGTGCTGCTGCCGCCGCTGCCGCCCTGCTGCGAGGTCGGATACGGAAGCGTTCCGCCGCCGGCCGCGCGGCCGTTGTTTCCGAGCACCATGCCCGAAAGCTGGACACCGAGGTCGCGGCTGAAATTGCGCGAAGCGATGACGATGCGGGCTTCGATCTCAACCTGCGGTTCCGGTTGGTCGAGCAGGAATACGAGCTGGCGGATGGCGTCGATGTTTTCACGGACGTCCGTCACGATCAAAGTGTTTGTGCGGTCATCGACCTCAACCGCGCCGCGGCGCGAAATTCGCTTTTTGACGACGCCAAGAATTCCCTGTTCGCCGCCGCCGCCGTTTCCGCCGCCGGAGGTTCCCGTCGTGAATCCGGTTTGCTGGCCGCCACCGGCATTTGCATAGTTCAACCGGATGAATTCCGTGTAGAGCGGCGAGTTGTCGAGTTTGCCCTCGTTGTTCTTGCGGGCGACCTCATATTCGTCGTTGAGCTTTTTCGCTTCAGCGACGCGAAGGATCGGACCGTTCACCTGGACCGAAAGATCCTGCGATTGGAGAACCGAGTCGAGCGCGACGTTCCATGGAACCTCGTTGACGTTGACCGTGACCGGAACCTGTTTGACCGAGTTGTCGATCACGAAATTGATGCCGTACTGCTCGGTGATGTAGTTGAGGATGTCCCTGATGTCGGCATTGACGACTTTCAGGTTGATCGGCTCGCCGACGAATCCGGCGCAGCCATACGTTTTGCAATCGCGCTGGGCATTGGCCGCGACGGCAAAGGAACTGACCAAAATCATTGCGAATAATGCCTTGCAGCAGACTTCGCTCGTTTTCTGAAGAAAATTCATTGCTTCCTCCCAAAATTGATCTCGTTGACCGGAGATCGCGGATTTTTACTTTTACAGTGGAGATCAGGTCCCGGACGATGGCGCCGGACCCGTAAAAGACTTTCGAACGTCAGGACTTCTTCGCCGTTTTCACCGGCTTTTTCGAACTCTTCTTTTCCTTGACCGAATCCTTGGGCTTTTCTTCGGTCTGACGATTCATTTCGTCGACGGGCGAGATGATGACCGCGGGCGTCGCGGGTTTCTCGGTCGGCTTCGACTCGGCGGGCTGCTGAGTCGGCGTCTGATTATTGTTCGCGACCTCGGTCTGTCCGGACTGTTGCTGCGGCGCATTCTGCGTCGGCGTCGTTCCCTGGACTTCCTGTTGGACCGAATACTCGCGGAGCGCCTTGTTCTCGACCGCGGTGATGAACTTGTTGTTGCTCATCTTCGTCACCTTTCTGAAGACGACGCGGTTGTCCTCGATCGCCACGAGCTGGCCGTCGAAGAACTTCTCACCGGGATAGATCGTGTAAGAGAGCTTGATCGGGGTCGCCTCGACCATCGCGGCGTACCCGCGCGGCGTCTTGAAGATACCGGTGATCGCCATTTCTTCGAGGGTCAGGACGCTGGTGACCTTCGGCAGCGGCAGGTTGTTCGCGACCGCGAATTCACGTTGCTGCTTGAAGTACGCAATGCGCTGCTCGATCGGCGGCGCGGCGACCGGCACCGGAACCTGCGGTCCCTGTTTGGTCGTCGTAGTCTTGCCGTTCGTCGACTTCGGCTGGTTCTTCTGACGCCAGGTCGGAGTGCAGAACGGGTCGCCGTTGCACTGGGCGCTGGTCTCGACGAGACTCCCGGCGATCAGCATGATCCCGGCCAACGCGATTCCTGTCCAAAGGTAACGTTTGACGATAGATTTGTTTCTCATGACATTGTCTCTCTTCAGGTAAATCATTGGTGGACCGACGGTTACTTGGCGGGCTGTTGCGGGGCGGGCTGCTGAGTGTTGGACTGACCGTTCGGCTGGGCCTTGGGTTTCGCGCCGGGTTTTTGCGGCGCTTCCGGCTTCGGCGTCAGATCTTCAGGCGATGCATAGTAGGCAGTCAGCAGGAACCGCGAATGAAGCGTGCGGTTGCCCGACTGGGCCGGAAGACTGGTGAGCTTGAAATCGCTGATCGAAACGATCCGTTGAAGCTTGGCCATCTTTTCGTAGAAAGTCCGCAGGTTGGCAAAGTTGCTGTCGACCTCGACCTCGACCGGCTTGGCCATCACGCCATCCTTCTGCGTGTCTTCACGCGGACTGAATCGCATCATGATGAGCCGGCTTTCGCTCGCGGTGTCCTGAAGTCCCTGCAGAACGTTGGTGATCTCGCGCTGTTCGGGAAGCAGGACCTTGAGTTCGTCGTATTCCTGCGATTTGCTCGCATAGACGGACCGGAACTCGTTGATCCGCTGCGTCGCGACGCGTGCCGTCTCGTTCTGAGACGTCTTCTGTGCGACCTGGTCCTCGAGCGCCTGGATCTCGGCACGCGTGCCGCTTGTCACTGAGTACCAGACGGCAAGGTAAAGCAGAGCGCCGATGGCGACCAAAACGGTTAACTGTAAGTACCACGAAAGGGCTTTGAATTTATCTAACATCTCGGTTTCCTTCTTCTCTGGTGTTTTTCAACCGATTCAAGACTTCAATATGAGTCGTTAATTCTTCGCGACCTGCGGCGGTGCCTGGTTCGCCTGCGGACCGTTCGGTCCGGGCTGGGCCGCTGCCGTCGTCGGATTCGCTCCCTGCGCAGCCTTCGGCGAGTACGCGCAGCGGATCACGAAATCGAATGACACAACCTTCGGCGCGTCGGGTGATTGGCTCGATGCCGGCGTGGCGTTCGGACCGTTCTCTTCCTTACGGGTGGTCTCGATACCGAGGTTCGAGAAGAGGCCTCCCGAGAACTCAAGGCTTTGGCCGAATCGCGTCGGAGCGGTTTCGTCGCTTGAAGTTCCGCGGATCTCAAGCTGATCGCCCTTCTGCTCGACCGTGTCGAGGTAAAGACCGGAAACCATCGAGATTCGTTCCCGCAGGGCTTCGAGCACCGCGCTCGGGCCGGACTGCTCTTCTCGCAGTTTCTTGATGGCCGTGATGCGTGCGTCGATCAGCGAGATCTTCGCTTCGAGCTCTTTCTGCTCCTTCATCACCGCCTCAAGTTCGGTCGCGATTCGCTGCTGCTCCTCGAGCCGTGCCTGGGCGTCAGCCTTGGCCATCTGAGTGCTGATGACGTCCCATCCGATCAGCGCGATCGTCAGAAAGACGACGGCGATGGACATGAGGAGAAGCCGCGAAACAGGACTTCCGACTTTGCGTTCGACGGCCGCAGCCGCGCCGCTATGTCTTTCGGTGACTGAATTTGACAGGTTTACTCTAATCATCTTAGTTCAACTCCCCTCACGGCCACTCCGACGGCAGCTGCCATCTCGGGCATGATCTCACTCAGGTAATCGGGGTCAAATTTGCGGGTATCGACCTTGATCTGACGGAACGGGTCGAGGACCTCGACCGGCAGTTCGAGTTTCCGCG
>JAKOSS010000765.1 GCA_029777145.1 Acidobacteriota bacterium
AGAATCTGTCGAATTTCCACAAGGTCGGTTATCGGGGCGTGTACGACGGCATCGATGCGCTCTTTTATGGAAATGAATCGGGCCAGATCGAATACGATTTCAACGTCTCGCCGAACTCGAACCCGAGCGTAATTTCGCTCGGATTCAAGGGAGAGAAATCTCTTTCGATCGATGAGTCGGGCAACCTTTTGATCGAGACCGAAAACACGACTCTCGTTCAGGAAAAGCCGATCGCGCACCAGATAATCGATGGCAACCGCGTCGAAGTCGATGCCGCGTTCAGCCTCCGCGACGATTCGGTCGTCGGCTTCTCGCTTGGCGATTACGACCGAGCGCGACCGCTCGTTATCGATCCGGCGTTGAACTATCTGACGTATATCGGCGGAACCGCATTTGACGATACTTTCGAGGTCGCCGCCGACAGCGACGGCAATGCTTATGTGTCGGGCGATACCCTGTCGCTGAATTTCCACGGCGAGGCTCGCGCCGAACAAGACGGTTCTGCGGTTTACGTGGCGAAGATCAGGGCGGACGGTTCGGTGTTCGACTACATCACGATCCTCGAAGGCAATGGCGACGATCTTGGGGGCGGCATCACGGTCGATGCGGCTGGGCAAGTGTTCGTTGTGGGTCAGGCGACCCGCGATTTCCCCGTCACGACCAATGCCTTCGATACCAATCTCGGCGGCGGCGGCGACGGATTTGTCGCCAAACTGAACGCCGGCGGAAATCTTGTTTATGCTACATATATCGGCGGCAACGCCGGGGACGACCTTGCCTTCGACGTCGCCGCGGATTCGGACGGTAAAGCTTACGTCGTCGGGCGCACGATCTCCGGATTGTCGTTTCCGCAAAAGAACCGTTACCAGGGTTGCGGCGCTGGCCTCACGTTCAACAGCTATGACGCTTTTCTGACGGTCGTAAACGCTCAGGGAACCGACATCACCTACTCGTCGTGCATCGGCGGAAACCTCACGTCGGACGGTGCCTTTTCGGTAGCACTTGACCCATCGAACAACGCCTACATGACCGGTTTGACAAGCGGCGGGAATTTCCCGACCAAGAACGCGTTCCAGTCAGTGAGCGGAGGCGGCCAGGATGGGTTCGTAGCGAAGTTCAACCCGGCGGCGAGTGGCGAAGCTTCACTCGTTTATTCGACTTATCTCGGCGGAGTCGGAACGGATCAAGGAAACGCGATCGCCGTCAACTCGTCGGGCCAGGCTCATGTTGTCGGCCTCACCGGTTCGGTCAACTTCCCGCTGCTGAACCCGATCGACAGCACGAATCAAGTAAATGAAGGGTTTGTCACAGTTCTCAGCTCGACCGGCACCTCGCTCGTAAATTCGACCTTTCTCGGCGGTTCATCGACGGATCAGGCGATCAACGTCGCGCTCGATCCGACCGGCACGATCTATGTCACCGGCGAAACGGCCTCCAACGACTTTCCGGTTGTCCTTCCCTTTCAGGCGGCTCGACGCGGACTGAAGGACGCCTTCGTCACAAAGCTTAAGTTCGGCCGCGGCATCATCGGCTCGAGCTATCTCGGCGGAACCGGGAACGATGGAGGAAAGGGCGTCGCGGTCAGCGGCAACTTCATTTTCGTCGTCGGCGATACGGAATCCTCGAACCTCTTGACGACCGCGCAAGCACCCGTGTTGCCGCTCAAAGCGACGTCGAACGCCAGTTCGACCAATCCGGACGGTTTCTTCGCGAAGATCCTCGATACCCGCGTCGATTCGGTCGGCGTCTTCCGGCCGGCGTCGGCGTTCTTATTGACGCAATCAACGACAAACGTCGTCCAGCAGAACGCCAATCTGACTGCCGGGCTCGCCGGTGAGCGCGGCGTCTCGGGTGACTGGAACGGCGACGGAATCGATACCATTGGCTCGTTTTCAAGCGGCACATGGAAAATACGCGACGCGAATTTCACGGTGTTCAACCTGCCGGTCAAGACCATAACTTTCGGCACCGTAGGCGACCTCCCGGTAGTCGGAGATTGGGACAACGACGGCATCGATACGCCGGGCGTTTTCCGTCCTTCGACGGGTCAATTCTTCCTGACCAACTCGACATCAACGGCGCCGCCGATCGACTTAACCGTCAACTTCGGAACGAACGGCGATCTTCCGGTCGCCGGTGATTGGGACGCCAACGGATTCGATACCGTCGGCGTTTACAGGCCGTCGCAAACGACGTTTTTCCTGACCAACAACTTCGCGAACGCGTCGATCGATCGTACGGTATTCCTCGGAGTCGCGGAGGACTTGCCGACTGCGGGCGATTGGAACGGCGACGGCGTCGATACGGTGGGACTATGGCGGCCCTCGACCGCACAATTTTTCCTGTCCGACGATCTCGTAACGATTTCCGGGACCTTTGTTTTTGGTCAAACCGGCGATCAGCCGATCGTCGGGGATTGGGACGGCAAGCCGTAAACAGCCGTCAGTAACGATGAAGAAAAGGCCGCCGGGAGAATCTAATCCCGACGGCCTTTTCAGCAGCTTACCGTTTGAATGAATCAGAAGAACCGGATCGTGTACGTGAATTTCACGCCGCGGCCGACTTCCGGTGCGAGGTCTTTGATGAAAGAAAGGTGATTCCTGTACTCCTTGTTCAGCAGATTGTAGGCATTGACACCGAAAATATGCGTCAGGTGCGGCCGGCCGATGATGTAGTTCGACGAAATGTTGAACAGACCGTATCCGGCGGTCCGCGTTTCGAGCGGGTAAAGCTTCGTCTGTGCGCTCGCCAGTTCGATCTCCGGCCGGATGTCGAATCCCTTGACCCTGTAATCGAATCCGAACGACGCATGTGCCGGCGGAATGCGCGGAAGATTGAGCCGTTGATCAGTCAGTCTGGCACGCACGTAATCTGCCTTGAAAAAGACGTTTACGTACTTGTTGACGTCCGCGTCGGCGCTGAACTCAGCTCCCGAATACTGGCTCTTTCCTTGCGAGTAAGCGAGGACCGGCAAATTGTCCTCGATATCGACCTGGCCGTCTCCGTTCTCATCGCGGTACGCGAGATAGACGTAATTGTTGATCCAGTATGAGAACACGTTGAATTCGGCGCGGAACTTCTCGCCCTGATGCCGCAGACTGAAATCGAGGCCGTTCGAGCGTTCGGGCCGAAGGTTCTCGTTCCCGATCTCGAACGCGACCGTTCCGACATGCGGGCCGTTGTTGTAAAGTTCCTCGAGCGCCGGCGCGCGGAACGAGTTCGAGTAATTGAAAACGAAGGCGCCCTTTTCCCACAGCCCGATACGGATTCCGGCGCCGCCCGAAAAGCCGGTGAACGAACGATCGAGCAGTGCCGGGTTTACGGGATTGTACGAATTGTTTTCGATACGCCCGCCAAATTGCAGCGTGACGCGGTCGAATTTCAGTTCTTCAAGTCCGAATACGGAGTTCGAATCGTGTTTGACCTTGCCGTCGATCAGTTTTTCTTCGCCGACGGTCTGATAGTCTCGGGTGAATCCGTCGAAACCGAACCTGCCGGTTAGATTGCCGTACTTCTTCTGCTCGAACATCCCGCGATAGGAATACGTGTTGTTGGTCAAAGTCGTTCCGACGTCGGAATCCTCGAGTTCGTCGTGTTTGTAGCGGCTGATGTTGAACGTGAACTTGCCGCTCGTCACGAACGAATCGATGTCGCGGAAACCGCCGTTGAACTTGATGTTGTAGCTCTTCGGGCGAACGTCGATGTTGGTGTCGTTGGACGCGCCTCCCGATTCAATGAACGCGGCAAACGGGATTCCGTAGCGACGCCTGTCGAAGTTGAAAGTCGTCGTGAAGAATGATTTCTTGCCGTAATATCCGGCGCCGAACGTCCCGCTTGCGGACTTGCTTGACGAGTTCGGAACACGACCCAACGCTGATCGGTAATCACCGGCGTTCAAAACGCTCGCATTGCCGAAGACGAGGTACTTCGACCAGCCGTACTCGAGTCCGCCGCTGAGGCTCCCCTGCACGGCGTTGGTCGCGCCGACCCCCGTCAGAAATCCGCGGAATCCCTTGTCGGCGTTGTCGTCATGATTGCTGACGGCGTTGACCACGCCGCCGAGCGCATTCGAACCGTAAAGCAGTGTTGCCGGACCCTTGACGATCTCGATGCGGTCGACGTTGAGCGTATCCACTGTTTCGGCGTGGTCTCCCGATTGCGATCCGAGCGATCCCGACCTGACCCCGTCCTGCGAGATCATGACACGGTCGCCGTCGAAGCCGCGCAGCACGGGCCGCGACGATCCGGCGCCGAAACTGCGTTTCGAAACGCCCGTCTCGCCCTCGAGAACGTCGCCGAGCGAAGTTCCCGCCCGCAGCGTCAACTGGCTCGACGCAACCGTATCGACGGTCTGAACCGCTTCAAAAGTCGACTGCTCCGTCCCCGAAGCAGTGATCGTCACTTCTTCCTTGACGGACTTGATCTCCATCGTGAAATTGACGCTGAGCGCGGCATCAACGACGTCGACGGTCTGCGTCGAATCGCCGAATCCATCGTTGTGCGCTGTGATCGTGTAGCGCCCGGGCGGCACATTCTCGAAAACGTATCGACCTTGATCGTCCGTCTTCGTCTTGCGCTTTGCCTGGACGAGC
>JAKOSS010000766.1 GCA_029777145.1 Acidobacteriota bacterium
CCGGAATCGCTCGTTTTGGGCTGCACGCACTATCCGATCCTTCGGGAAGTGATTCAGGAAACGGTCGGGCAGGACGTGCAACTTATCGATTCCGGCGAGGCGTGCGCCGAAGAGGTAGCGGCACTTCTTAGGGAAAAAGGACTCGAGAATCCGCGGCAGGTAGAGGGAAGGCGAAAGTTGTGCGACGATCTCGACCACTTTTACGTCACCGACGCCGCCGATCGTTTCGCCCGCGTCGCCGAGCGATTTCTCGGAGCGAAGCCGGCAAAACTCGAGGCGATTGAATTGAAGGAAGTGAGCCGTGATTAGTAAACAGTAGACGGCAGACGGCAGACGGTAGACAGTAGATAGTAGACGGTAGACAGTAGGAGTCTATTTGAACATGCGGTCCAATCTCTGACCACTGACCACTGACCACTGACCACTGACCACCGACCACTGCTAAGATTATGAGTCAAGAACGAACAGACGGACGCGCGTTTGACCAACTGCGCGAAACGAAAATAACTCCCAACTTTTCACCGTACGCCGAAGGGTCGGCGCTGATTGAGGTTGGAAACACGAAAGTCATTTGCACGGCGACGGTCGAGGACCGAGTGCCGCCGTTCCTGCGAAACAAGGGAATCGGCTGGGTGACTGCCGAATATGCGATGCTGCCTCGCGCGACCCACACTCGCACAAGCCGCGAGACGAGGGGCGCGACCGGCCGGACTCAGGAGATTCAGCGGCTGATCGGACGCAGTTTGCGGGCCGTCGTCGACACGTCGCTGCTCGGCGAGCGTCAGATCCTGATCGACTGCGACGTCCTTCAGGCCGACGGCGGGACCCGTTGCGCGTCGATCACCGGCGCGTGTGTCGCGCTCGCCCTGGCGGTGAAGAAGATGCTGATCGACGGCAAGATCCGCCGCAATCCGATCCTCTCGGAGGTCGCGGCCGTAAGCGTCGGGATCGTCAACGGCGAAGCGGTGCTCGATCTTTGTTATGACGAAGACTCGAAAGCCGAGGTCGATATGAACGTCGTCTGCACCGGCACCGGCAAGTTCATCGAACTTCAAGGGACGGCCGAGCGCGAACCCTTCAACCGCGAACAGATGAATGCAATGCTCAACCTTGCGGAATCCGGGATCGGCCAGTTGTTCAAACTCCAGAGAGAAGCCCTGAAGTGAGCAGTAAGCAGTGAGCAGTGAGCAGTAAGCAGATTATTTTCTTCGAATCACGCTTTCAGCTCTCAACTACCCGTTCTCCGCTATTTCGTAACTAACGCACGTATTGCACGAGGCTCTGATTCGGGATAGCTGATAAGTGATAGCTGAAAACGTATAGCGGCCGCAGACGTGCCACGGCTTGTTGCTCAATTCAGCGTTTCCCGCTGCAATCTGAACAACTGACCGATACCTGACGTCGCTTTCAGCTCTCAACTATCCGTTCTCAGCTATTTCGGACTGGCCGCGTATTTCAGAAGGCCCTGATTCGGGATAGCTGATAGGTGATAGCTGAAAACTGATAGCGGCCGCGAAAGCGCCACCGCTCACTGCTCACTGCTCACTGCTCACTGCTCACTGCTCACTGTAACGCCCGGCAGATTCCCCGTCACCTTTCCGTTATCCCAAACACGCTGTCCATTGACCCAAACGGTCACGATTCCCGACGACAGTTTCTGCGGTTCCGAGAACGTTGCGTTGTCGATGACGGAATCGCGATCGAACAGCACCAAGTCGGCGCGGTAGCCCTTTTTGATAAGTCCGCGGTCCTTCAGTCCGAGCCGCCAGGCGGGAAACGACGTCATCTTTCTGATTGCTTCCTCGAGCGTCATCCACTTGTTTTCGCGGACGAATCTGCCCAGAACTCTCGTAAACGTCCCGGTACCGCGCGGATGACGGCTGCCGATCCCGCCGTCGGACGAAACCATCGACCATGGCGCGGTGATGAAATTGCGAACGTCGGATTCGTTCATCGAATTGCATACAATGCCCGCGCCGCCGTCTTTGACGATCTTGATATAAACATCGATCGGCGAAGTGCTTTCCGCTGCCGCGATGTCGGCGAGCGTTCTTCCTTCATAGTCGCGATGAGCTTTGCAGCTCGTCACGAGAACCTTGTCCGCGCCGCCGACGTTGAACAGCGCCTTTTCGACCTCGTCGCGGTCGTCGTGTCTGCGCGATGGAACGAGGACCGTGATCGTCGAGGCCCAGGCGGTGTAAGGATAGACGTCGGCGGTGATGTCGAGACCTTCCTTTCGCGCCGCATCAACAAGCGCGATCGCCTCGGTCGATTTGCCCCAAACGTTGCGATTGCCGGCTTTGAAATGCGAGATCTGGACCGGGATCTTCGCTTCGCGTCCGATGCGGATCGCCTCGCGTACGGCGTCGAGCAATCCCTCTTCCTCGTCGCGCATATGGGTCATGTAGATCCCGCCGTATTTCGACGCGACCTTCGCAAGCGCGATCAGTTCCTCTGTCGAAGCTGAAAAGCCGACGTCGTATTCGAGTCCTGACGACAATCCGAACGCGCCTTCTTTCATCGCCATATCCATCAAATAGAGCATCTTCGTCAGTTCTTCGGGAGTCGTCTGGCGTCTGTAATCACCGTTCATCACCTGCTCGCGCAAAGTTGCGTGACCGATGAACGCTCCGACGTTCGGCGCGATCTTGCCGTTGAGCTTGGCGAGGTAATCGGCGATCGGAAACGGCGATCCGCCGTCGGGTCCCACGAGGATCGTCGTGATCCCCTGAGAAACTTGATTGGTCGCCGCGCCTTCTTCGAGCAGGCCTTCTTCCGAATGATTGTGAATATCGATGAAACCCGGCGAAAGCGTCATTCCCTTGGCGTCGATCACAGTCTCGTCCATTTTCGGCCTGATCTTTCCGATCTTCACGATCTTGCCGTCCTTGATCCGAACGTCGCCCGCAAACGCGGGCGCGCCGGAACCGTCGATGATTGTGGCGTTTGCGATGACGAAACTCTGAGCAAAAACAGACGCGGAATATGCCAACAGAACCAAAGCCAGGAGAACCAATTTTGAAACGGCGGAAATCATACGCGAATCATAGGTTAACCCCCCGTTCGATTCAAATGAAGTGTTAAGATCGACCCATGGGACTTGACCTCGTTTCGATCGTTTATGCAATCGAAGCGGAATTCGAAATCGAACTTCAGAATAGCGTGGCGGAGCGTCTTACTACGCCTCGAAAAGTGATCGACTACTTGATGTCACTGCCCGCAGTCGGCGGGAAGTGGTCACGTGGATACGTGGAAGAGTGCGTGTGGCAAATAATTGAGAATGAGGGCGGAATAGAACGAAAAGAGTTTAACCTGGACTCGCGCTTCATTGAGGATATGGGACTCGATTAAGTCCATCCTCACCAAATCCTCTTCGGCAACTCCTCAATGAGATAGTCATCAAAAACAACTTCTGCGCTGACGAGGCCGGCATTTTCGCAGATTGATTGAGCGATCAGCATCCGATCAAAGGGATCCTTGTGGTGATAGTTCAGTGAGATCAATTTTTCGACGTGGTCAAGTGCGATCGGCAGGAGCGTCATTTCATAGAATGCAAGATCTCCGATGACGGTTTCCAAACCTCCGTCTATCTCAAGCTTTCCAATCGACATTTTTATCGCGATCTCCCAGATCGACGCCATACTGAAAAGCAATTGTGAATCAGGCGACTCGATGATTCGTTTGGCGGTCCTGCTTAGTCGTTCGTCTTCAGAGGTAAACCAAATGAACGCGTGGGTGTCGATGAGGTATCGCATGGAGCATAATCCTGGAACTCTTCGAGAGGTTCATCGAAATCTTCGCGAATCTGATATTTCCCCTTGGAATGACCTGATTTTCGAGGATTCGGTTTGATTGAGATCTCGGGTTCCGTATTGTTGATGAGCGTTTTGATATAGAGCTGTACTTTCAGCTTCGACGTCTCGGGAAGCTGTTCGATTAGTGAGAAGATGAGTTTCTCGTCAGTCATTTGCTCATAGTGCCGTATTTGGATCCGTTTTTCAATGATTTTGTCGAGACGGATTTCTTCTGCGCCGATAAGACCGGTGATTTTGACGAACCAATGGCCAACGCCTAAAATCGAAGCAAATCATGAGCGAAAAACAATTTACAGGCAGATCCGCGATCGTCACCGGAGGTACGCGCGGGATCGGAAAAGCGATCGTCCTCGAACTCGCACGCCGCGGCTGCAACGTCGCGTTCAACTACGCGCGAAGCGCCGACGAGGCTGAAAAGCTAAAAGCCGAACTCGAATCAATGGGCGTCAAGGCTTACGCGGCGCAGTGCGACGTCGCCAATGCCGAAAGCGCCGCGGACTTTGTGAAACAAGCCGGGGCCGAACTCGGCGGCGTCGACTTTCTGATCAACAACGCCGGCATCACGCGCGATACTCTGATCCTGCGCATGAAGGAAGAGGATTGGGACGCGGTCATCGACACGAATCTGAAAGGCGCGTGGGCGTTCTCGAAAGCCGTCCTGAGGCCGATGATGAAGAACGAGAACGGCGGATCGATCCTCAACATCGCCTCGATATCGGGCGTCGTCGGTATGCTCGGGCAGTCGAATTATTCGGCGTCGAAGGCCGGAATGATCGGTTTGACGAAATCTCTCGCAAAGGAAGTCGCGAGCCGAAAGATCACCGTCAACGCGCTCGCGCTCGGACTCATCGAAACCGAGATGGCTTCGGAAATGAACGCTGAATATCGGGAAAAGATCCTTGCGCAGATCCCGCTCGGCCGGCTCGGAAACGTTCAGGAAGTTGCCGAGATCGCATGTTTCCTGCTTTCGGAGTCGGCGCGATATATTACCGGTCAGGTGATCCAGCCCGACGGCGGACTCGCGATGTAGTTTATGGAGAATCTTGAGGAGCGTGAAGATCCGGTCGTCGAGCAGCCGGAGGATCGCGAACCGATCGCATACAAACCGCCGACGCCATGGGCGACTTACTCGCTGATCGCGATACTTTTTGCGGTTTTCGCGACGCAGCTGATCGCTGACGGCTCGGACGGTTTTCTTTTCGGCGGTGAAAACTCGCTCATCGGTGCAGCGTTCGTAAAGCCGTTCTTCCGCGACGGACAGTATTGGCGGATCATGACCGGGTCGCTGCTTCACGGCGGGATAATCCATCTCGGATTCAACTGCTATGCGCTTTATGTTCTTGGCCAACAGATCGAGTTCTTGTCGAACCGGGTTCATTTGCCGACGATCTTCGTGCTTGCGGCGATCGGAGGCGACATATTAAGTCTGATCGTGATGCCTGAGGGCGTTTCGGTCGGAGCTTCGGGCGGGATCATCGGTTTCCTCGGATACTTGACGGTTTACGCTTTCAAGCGACGCAAAATTCTTCCGCCCGGATTCCTGCGCGTAATGCTGATGAATATCGGACTGCTCGTGCTGGTCGGAGTCTTGTCGGGACTGCGGATCGACAACTCGGCGCATCTCGGAGGATTGCTCGTCGGCGCGGTCTACGGTTTGATCCAGGTTCCGTCCGATCTACACGTCGATCCGCGTATCGCGTCGCCGGTTTCCGATTGGCTGGGACGCGCGTCATTTGTGCTGATCATCGGCTTTGCGATCTTCACGATGCTTGTTCTTACCGGAATCGTTTCAATCAGCATTCCGCAAGTCGAGATCTAAATGGGCCGCGTCAGAGTTCACCAACACGTCAATCCGCTCGCGCCGTTTTATCGGTTCAAGCCGCAACCGGTTGATGTTTGCCGTGCGTTCGGCAACCCCGATCTGCCGCTGCTCGTCGACATCGGTTGCGCCCGCGGACGCTTTCTGCTGAAAATTGCCGGAGTTTCCCCTGAACATAATTTTCTGGGAATTGAGATCCGCGAACCGCTGGTCGTCGAGGCGAACCGGCTGGCCGAAGAGGCCGGGCTGACAAATCTTCGCTACGAGTTCTGCAATGCGATGCTCGAACTGGATACACTTCTGAGTTCGATCCCGGAAGGGTTGATCGAAACGTTCACGATCCAGTTTCCCGATCCGTGGTTCAAGAAGAAGCACGCGAAACGAAGGATGGTCAACGAAGAACTGGTGCGGACGGTGGCGTCAAAACTCGTTCCGGGCGGGAAGGTCTTCGTGCAGACCGACATTGAGTTTCTTGCGGACGAGATGTTCGGACTCTTTCGTGAATCGGAGTTTTTTGATGAGTCCGCGTTGGATTCGAACCCTTTTCCGGTCAAGACCGAACGCGAACAGGCGGTCGAGGAAAAAGGACTCCCGGTGTACAGGGTGATGTTCATCAAGAATTGACGTCAGTATCACCAGCGTCTCGGGAAGTTTTGGAAGTTTTGGAAGTTTTGGAAGTTCCGGAAGTTTGGGAAGTTTCGGAAGTTTGGGAAGTTTCGGAAGTTTGGGAAGTTTCGGAAGTTCAGGAAGTTTCGGAAGTTTGGGAAGTTTCGGAAGTTCAGGAAGTTTCGGAGGTTTGGGAAGTTTCGGAAGTTTGGGAAGTTCGGAACTTTGGGAAGTTTGGGAAGTTTCGGAAGTTTAGGAAGTTTGGGAAGTTTGGGAAGTTTGGGAAGTTTGGGAA
>JAKOSS010000767.1 GCA_029777145.1 Acidobacteriota bacterium
CTGGCGGATCTCGTGGTCGACGGGATGATCGCCGGCGTTGGCGGCGTACTCGTTTTTCTCCCGCAGATCCTGCTGCTGTTCCTCTTCATTTCGCTTCTCGAGGATTCTGGATACATGGCTCGGGCGGCTTTCCTGCTCGACAAACTGATGTCGCGCGTCGGACTCCACGGCAAAACGTTTCTTCCGCTTGTCAGCAGTTTCGCGTGCGCGATTCCCGGGATCATGGCGACGCGGACGATCGAGAATCCCAAAGACCGTTTGGTGACGATCCTGATCGCGCCGTTCATGAGTTGCTCAGCCAGGCTGCCGGTCTACACGCTGATGATCGCGACGTTCTTCGCGGGACAGACAGTATTCGGTTTTGTTTCGCTCGGCGCGGTTCTGATGCTGGCGATGTACACGCTCGGGATCACTGCCGCGATCATTGTCGGCTTTATCCTCAAGAAGACGGTGCTCAAGACTTCCGCGGCGCCGTTCGTGATGGAATTGCCGCCGTACCGGCTGCCCAATCTTCGCAACGTCTTTCAGAACATGTTTCTCCGCGCGTGGCTTTTCATCAAACGCGCCGGGACGGTGATCCTATCGATCTCGATCGTGCTGTGGGCGCTGACCGCCTTTCCGAGATCGGGTCCGACGTACGTTCATTTAGTGAACGGCGAGAACGGCGCGCCGACCGCCGCGGAGATAAGCGCGGCGAACGAAGAATTCCATAAGAGTGAGCAGATCAAGCACAGTTTTGCGGGGAAACTGGGACACGCGATCGAACCGGTCATCAGGCCGCTTGGGTTCGATTGGAAGATCGGCGTCGGCCTGATCGCCAGTTTCGCGGCCCGCGAGGTGCTGGTTTCAACGCTGAGCATAATTTACAACGTCGGAAAAGATGCCGATGAGCATTCGGACAATCTCCTGACCGCGATCAGGGAAGCGAAACGCGATGACGGAGGCAAGGTCTGGACGCCGCTGACGGCGCTGACGTTGATGGTCTTTTTCGTGTTCGCGATGCAGTGCATGTCCACCGTCGCGGTCGTCCGGCGCGAGACGAACTCTTGGAAGTGGGCCGGATTCATGGTCGTTTACATGACCGTGCTGGCTTACGCGGCGGCCTTCGTCACGTACCAGGGCGGGCGTCTTTTGGGGTTTGAGTGATGTTTGGGATTCAATCGATCATCGTCGTCCTGATCGTTCTCGCGGCCGTTCTTTTTATCGTCCGCGGATCTTTGAAGACCGCGCGAAAGAGTTCCGCCAAAGCTAAGTGCGGCAACGACTGCAACTGCGGTTCGCGCTGATTAGAACCGAGTGAGCTTGGATCGTGGATCTTTGATCTTTGGTTCCGCGCCTGAATAAACCTCGAGACGCAAGGACGCCGCGGATCTGGGAAGATCGATTGGTGAGACGCCGACGGCGGTTCGAATAATTGTTGAAACCGTTGTTCTTTGCGTTAATGTCCTACCGCTCCGTTCGCGAACTTCTTGACTATTGAATCTTGAATTTTTGATCCTTATCCCCGAATCTTTAAGAATGACAAACCAAACCGACCGTGAGGTCTTCGGCGGACACCTGCTCGTGATCGGCGGCGCCGAGGACAAATACAACGAGCGGCGCATCTTACGCAAATTTCTCGAGCTCGCCGGCGGAGAGAATGCGAACGTTCTGATCGTACCGGTGGCATCGGATTATCCGGAATTTGCGGCGGACGTTTACACGCAGGCTTTTCGCCATCTGGGCGTCGGCTCGCCGCGCGTCCTGCGGGTGACGTCGCGCCAGGACGCGTTTCAGGCTGATCCCGACGAACTGCTCGACGGCGTCACCGGCGTGTTCATTTCAGGCGGAGACCAGATGCGCCTGACGTCGATCCTCGGCGGAACAAAGTTTGCGCAGAAACTCCGTGAGCTCGTCCGCGAAACAAACATCGTCCTCGCCGGAACAAGCGCCGGCGCGGCCGGAATGTCGACTTCGATGATCGTCCGCGGCGACTCGACGGCGCATGCGCAGAAGAACTCGGTGCGCTTGTCGCCCGGGCTTGGTTTTCTCAAGAACATCATCATCGACCAGCATTTCTCCGAACGCGGCCGCATCAACCGTTTGCTGACCGCCGTCTCATACAATCCTTACAATCTCGGCGTCGGCATCGACGAAAATACCGCGATCATTCTTGATCAAAAAGGCACGCTCGAAGTTTTTGGTGACGGCACCGTGACGATCGTCGACGGCTCCGAGATCAGCTTCAACGAGATCGCCGAAGTCGAGGACCACCGGCCGTTCGCCGTCTGCGGCGCGCAGATCCACATCCTCCGCGACGGACTCAAGTACGACTATTTCGGCCGCAAACTCATGCCCGTCGAAAGCGAGTTCTTGCTGCCGGACATCCGATGAGCGATGATTCCAGCGGCCGTTGGCCGATTCCAGAATTCCAGCGGCAAGGCCGATTCCAAAATCGGTGGCGTCAGGATCGTGTCGGGTGGTCTTTATACAAATGCCATACTGATGCTAAACTCTCCGAAAAATCACACCAACACTCACGGAGGAACTCACATATGTCACAGATTAGAAGGTTTGAAGACCTTGAGGTTTGGAAACTCGCAATGGATTGTGCCGAAAGAATTTATGATGCATCGTCCAACGGAAGTTTCAGTCAGGACTTTGCTCTGCGGAATCAGATCCGATCGTCCGGTATTTCGATCTTCTCGAATATTGCGGAGGGATTCGAAAGGGATGGAAACAGGGAATTTGCAAATTTCTTGTCAATTGCGAAAGGCTCTTGCGGTGAGGCCCGTGCACAGCTGATTTTCGCAAATCGGGTTTCACATATTTCTGATCAAACACTTGCCGACATCCAGTCGCAATTGGAGGAAACCAGCCGGCAATTGTTCCGATTTCGCAATTATCTCTTGTCATCGAACTATGACGGGCGGAAACGAATAAGTTAGTTCTTGATTCTGCATTCGGCATCCGGAACGGCTGGAATCTTGGAATCCGGTACGGCTGGAATTTTGGAATCGGCGGCAAATTGAAAATCGCAAATAACCATGGAGATTCTCGACCTTCGGACCCTGAGAGGGCCAAATTACTGGAGCGGATACTGGAAGAAGCTGATCATTATGCGGCTCGACATCGGCGAGTACGAAGATCGGCCCTCGAACAAGATCCGCGGGTTTTACCGGCGCATGAACGAAGTCATGCCGTCGCTTTATTCGCACGGCTGCAGCTACGGCGAAGAAGGCGGATTCCTCAAGCGTGTCAAACGCGGGACTTGGGCAGGGCACATCATCGAGCACTTCGCGCTTGAACTTCAGACCCTCGCCGGGATGGACGTCGGATACGGACGCACGCGCGAGACCAGCGAACGCGGCATCTACAACGTCGTTTTTGCGTACATGGAAGAGGAGGTCGGCCGCTACGCGGGCCGCGCCGCCGTGCGGCTGTTTCTCGATCTTGCGGAAAGCGGCAAAAAGATAGACGCGATCAAGGCCGAACTGGCGAAAGAGATCCAGGAAATGCGCGAGATCCGCGAAGAGGTCCGTTTCGGCCCGTCGACCGGATCGATCGTCGAAGAAGCCGAATCGCGCGACATCCCGTTCATCCGGCTCAACGAGCAATCGCTCGTGCAGCTCGGATTCGGCGTCAATCAGAAACGGATCCAGGCGACGACGACCTCGCAGACGAACATGATCTCGGTCGATATCGCCGGTGACAAGAGCGCCACCAAGAAGCTTCTCGGCGACATGGGCGTGCCGGTCCCGCGCGGCTACGAGATCCGCCACGAAGAAGAGCTTGAACGAACCGTCGAGCGCGTCGGATTTCCGGTCGTCATCAAGCCGCTCGACGGCAATCACGGAAAAGGCGCGACCGTCGGGATCACGAGCATGGAAGACGCGCACACGGCATTCGCGAAGGCGAAAGAATATTCGCGGTGGGTGATCGTCGAAAAGCAGCTGATCGGCAACGACTTCCGCGCGCTCGTCGTCAACAATCGACTGATCGCTGTTGCCGAGCGTGTCCCGGCGCATGTCGTCGGCGACGGCAGATCGACGATCCAGGAACTGATCGACAAGACCAATGAGGATCCACGGCGCGGTTACGGGCACGAGAACGTGCTCACGCAGATCACGATCGACCAGCAGACCGAACGGCTGATAAAGGCAAAGAAATATACGCTCGAAACGGTGATGCCGAAGGGCGAACTGCTTTATCTCAAGACGACCGCGAACATCTCGACGGGTGGCACGGCGATCGACCGGACCGACGAGGTCCATCCCGAGAACGTCTTTCTTTTCGAACGCATCGCGCGGATCATCGGGCTCGACATCGCGGGCATCGACGTCATCGCGCCGAACGTCTCCGAGCAACTGAGCGAGAACGGCGGCGGAATCATTGAGGTCAACGCCGCACCGGGTTTCCGGATGCACCTGGCACCGAGCGAAGGCATCGGACGCAACGTCGCCGAGCATGTCGTCGACATGTTGTTCCCGCCGGGAACGCCTTCGCGCGTGCCGATCTTCTCGATCACCGGGACGAACGGCAAAACGACGACGACGAGGCTCATCGCGCACATTCTCAAGAACAGCGGAAAGACCGTCGGGTTCACGACGACCGACGGAACGTACATCGGAAACAATCAGATCGTCACCGGCGACAACACGGGTCCGGTTTCGGCGCAGCTTGTCCTGCGTGACCCGACGGTCGAGGTCGCCGTGCTCGAAACGGCCCGCGGCGGGATCATCCGCGCCGGACTCGGTTTTGATCATTGCGACGTCGGCGTCGTCATGAACATCGCCGCTGATCATCTGGGCCTGAAGGACGTCAATACTCTCGAGGATCTGGCGCGCGTCAAATCGGTCGTTCCGCGATCGGTAAACAAGAAGGGGTTCGCCGTACTGAACGCCGAAGACCCGCTGGTTTACGGCATGAAGGAGCTCGTGGACGGCAATCTCGTCTATTTCTCGATGAACGAGAATCATCCGAACATCGAGCGCCAGGCGCGTCGCGGACGCGTTTCGTGCGTCTTCGAGAACGGCTATGTCACGATCCTGAAAGGCAAGTGGAAGGTGCGGATCGAGAAGGCGATCAACATTCCGCTGACCTACGGCGGCCGCGCCGAATTCATGATCCAGAACGTGCTCGCGGCGACGCTCGCGTGTTTTGTTCACGGCGTTTCGCTCGAGGACATCCGCGTAGGGCTGACGACGTTCACGCCGTCGGTTGCGCAGACTCCGGGCCGCCTGAACTTCATCGAGATCGGCGACCTTACCGTTCTGATGGACTTCGCGCACAACCCGGCGGGTTTCACGGGACTTCAGAACTTCATCGGAAAGCTCAACTTCAAACACAAGACGGGTTTGCTGTCGGGCGTCGGCGACCGCCGCGACGAGGATATCCGCGAGATGGGCAGACTCGCCGGGCAGACATTCGACAAGATCATCATCCGGCGGGGCGATTACCTGCGCGGACGGTCTGAAAAAGAGGTCCTCGCGCTTCTGCAAAAGGGAATCAAGGCAAGCAAGATGAACCCGGTCGTCGAGATCGTCCCCGAAACGAAAGAAGCCATCTATCATGCGTTCAAGAAGGCAAAGAAGGGCGAGTTGGTAGCGATCCTTGCGGATTCCGTCGACAAGGACATCGCGATCGTCAAGCAATACAGAGACGAACAAATTTAGATTTTTGATTTTGGATTTTGGATTGGTTTGGAGTTCCGCGGTTTGGTGTCGCGCGGTTTGGAGTTCCGCCTTCAGGCGGCCTTTGCTTTTGATATTAGCCGCGGATTACGCGAATCAAGTCTTCCTGATTGGTCTGATTGGTGCGATTCGCGGCGACCATTCTTTAGCGGACGCCGTCCCGGAAATATCTTTTCGCGTCCTTTCGCGTTCTTTCGCGGTCAAAAAGCTTTGCAGATCATTCAAGCCGCGGATCGCGCGGATGACGCGGATCAGATCATTCTGATTGGTGCAATTCGTGAAATTCGCGGCGAACATTGTTTAGCGGACGCCGTCCCGGAAATGTCTTTTCGCGTTCTTTCGCGTCCTTTCGCGGTCAAAAAGCTCTGCAGATCATTCAAGCTGCGGATTGCGCGGATTACGCGGATCAAGTCTTCCTGATTGGTGAAATTCGTGAAATTCGTGGCGATCTAACTCCGCGTTGGTCACGCGTAAACACGTAACTCATACAAGTCGGCGAAGTTCCACGATCGCAAATCGCAAATCGCAAATCGCAAATCTCAAATCACGAATAGATCTCGACCAACAGTCCCTCGCCGCCGATCTTCCC
>JAKOSS010000768.1 GCA_029777145.1 Acidobacteriota bacterium
AAGTTCGTCGACAAGGTCGCATTCGACGACGTGATCGTCACCGGAACCGTGCTCGGGAAGGACGGCAAGCCGATGTCGAAATCACGCGGCAACGGGGTCGATCCGATCGATCTTTTCGATAAGTTCGGGGTTGACGCGACGCGCGTTTACCTCGCGTCGATCGCGACCGGCGCCGACATCCGGTGGAACGACGCGCTGATCGAGACCTATCGCAACTTCGCGAACAAGATCTGGAACGCGACGCGGTTTTGCCTGATGAATTCCGACGGCGCGAAGGTCGATCATGGATCGCTGATGCTCGACGAAAGCGCGTCGATCGCCGACAAGTGGATCGTTTCGCGCCTCAACCAAACGGCGCTCGCGGTTAACGCCGCGCTCGATAAGTACTTTTTCCATGAAGCGGTCTCACTGCTCTACCACTTCTTCTGGGACGACTTCTGCGACTGGTACATCGAACTCGTGAAGGATGAGATCGGCGATGCGAGCAATATCGAAGCCCGGACGCGGATCCTGACGATCCTCGAGATCGCGCTGCGGATGCTCCATCCGTTCATGCCGTATCTGACCGAAGAGTTGTGGCACAAACTGCCCGGAACATCGAGCGCGCTTCATCATTCGGCGTATTCGTCCGCCGAATCGACGATCATGCTGACGTGGTTCCCGCCGGGAGACGACCGCGCGGTCGACGATCGCGCCGAATCGGAGATGCAATCGGTGATCGACGTCATCTCAAAGGTCCGGAATATCCGTGCCGAAATGCAGATCAAGCCGTCCGACCGCGTCGATGTCCACGTCGCCGCAAACGTTGACGCGCAAAGGGTTTTTGCCGAGAATGAGGCGCAGATCCTGAAACTGGCCCGCGCGGACAAGCTGGTGCTTGGCGAAATTCTCGACGTTCCGAAAGCATCGGCGAAAGCCGTGACGACGGTCGCCGAGATCGCGGTTCCGCTCGAAGGATTGATCGATTTCGAGAAAGAGATCGCGCGTCTCGAAAGCGCGCTGGCCAAACTCGAAGCCGAAAACGCGCGGCTCAACGGTCAGCTTTCGAACGCGAATTTCGTCGAACGCGCTCCGGCCGAGAAAGTTCAGGACATTCGCGATCGGGTTGCGGAGATCGACACGCAGGTCGCGGCGCTGAGACAGAATCTGGAAGCGCTACGGTGAGCAGTGAGCGGTGAGCAGCGAATTGTTGGTTCTCGTTTGGCAATCGCAAATCGCAAATCGCAAATTGCTACCGACCACTGTCTACTGACTACCACAAAGTTATGAACCTATTCGAAACAGGACACATACTCGCGGCGATCGGGGATTTTCTGAGTGAAGACATCGGCCGCGGCGACATCACGACGCAATCGACGGTGATGTCGGACGTTCGGGGATTCGGCCGGTTTCTCGCCAAAGAGGACATCGTCGTCTGCGGGATGACCGTCGCCGAGGCGGTTTTTCTGCATCTTGACGAGGAGAATCCGGAACTCGAATCGTCCGTCAGCGAGGGCGACGAGGTTCAGGCCGGAACCGTTTTCGCTTCGCTCAAGGGTTACGCCGACGTTTTGCTGACCGGCGAACGCGTCGCGCTCAACCTGATGCAGCGAATGTCGGGGATCGCGACGCTCACGCGGCAGTACGTCAAAGCGGTCGAAGGAACCGGCGCGCAGATCGTCGATACAAGAAAAACGACGCCCGGACTGCGGATGCTCGAGAAATACGCGGTCACGGTCGGCGGCGGAAAGAATCACCGGCTCGGGCTCGACGACGGCGTTCTCATCAAGGACAACCACATCGCGCTTGCCGGCGGCGTCACCGAAGCCGTGACAATGGCCAAGACGCGCTGCGGGCATCTGCACAAGATCGAGGTCGAGATCACGAACTGGGCGCAGCTTCGACAGGCGATCGAGGCCGGCGCCGACATCATCATGCTCGATAACCAGACTCCGGACGAGGCCAAGAAATTGGTCGAAATGTCGCGGACGATGAACCCGAACGTCCTGATCGAGGCTTCTGGCGGAATGGATCTCGATCGCGTCCGTTCGTTCGCCGAAGCCGGAGTCGATCTCATCTCCGTCGGACGCCTGACTCATTCTGCCCGCGCCGTCGACATCTCGTTCAAAATACAAGCCATGTGAAGCCCTTTGGGAATTCGGATTTGGGATGTGGCATTTGGGAATGCGGATAATGCGGATGTCGGATTTCGGATTCCGTTCAGATTCTCTTGGCGATCGCCGCGAACTCCGCGTGAGACCCGGTTTTCCCACGCAAAGCCCGCAAAGTCCGTAAAGAAGGTTTCCTTTTCCGCAGGTTTCCGCTTTCGTTCACCACGCGATACGATTGAGCAAACGTCGCAAACCAAGTGAGGTAATTGGATGAAGAAGAAGATCCTGATAATCGCGACGATCGTTCTCGTGCCGTTGCTCGCGTTGCTCGTCATTGGGCGGGTCTTTTACCCGGACAACGTCGCCGAAACGACGCCCGACGGTCGTCCGAAAGGCCTCGTGACGCGGTATTATTCGGCCGGTCCGGTACAGGCCGAAGCCGCCGTTCGTGAGATCATCCCGACGATGACGACGTGGGGAACGCACTGGAAACTGGTCGATCCCGGTGTGCGCGAGGGCAATCAGATCGTTATCAAGGCCGAGGTCCCGGTAGTGATCTTCACCGACGACCTGACCGTCACGATCACCTATTCCGGCGAATCCGCGCGGGTGAATGTGAGGTCGGCGTCGCGGGTCGGGAAGAGCGATTTCGGCGAGAACCGCCGCCACGTCGCGCAGTTTCTCGACGCGCTCGATAAGAGACTCAACCAGCCGACTCGCTGACCGGCGGCGACGTCAACGCGATCATTTCCGGATTTGCTCCAGGGAACGGAAGTTTCCAGATCACGAGCGTCGAGACGATCAGCCCGATCGTGCAGGCGATGCCGCCTTCGAGTCCGTAGCTTCCGCCCGAGAACCACTCAGGACCGCTCAATGTTCCACGCAAGAGCGGATCGGGGGCGAGTTTTTCGAGACCGCTGACGGCGATCCCCAAAATCGATCCCTGAACCCAGTTCCACGCAAAATGAATCCCGAACGGAAACCACAGGCTGCGGGTTTTTTCGTACGCGACCGCGAGCCAGATCCCGGCGAGAAACGTGTTCGACCAGGTGAGCACGTTCGCGCCCGGATTGGCGTTGTGGAGAGTCGCAAAGACGAGCGACGTGAAAATGATCCCGAAGACCGCGAGGCGCGAGCGGAAAAACGTCTGCAGGAAATAGCCGCGAAGAAACGATTCCTCGAACGCCGCGCCCGCGACGAAGATCACCAGCGTGCGGAGCAGCGTTTCCGTGATCGCCGCCGATCCGCTCGCGGAATTGGTTTCGAACGAGGCGAATCCGGCCGCGAAAACGATCGCCGCGACGATCAGGAGTGACAGCGCGCCAAAAGCAAGTCCGACCAGCAGGTCGCGAAACCACCCGCCGGTGAACCAGACGCCGAGCGCACGAAACGGGAGTCCTTCGAAGATCCTTCCGTAAAGCCATCCGAAAAATATCACCGGGGCGCAACAAACGACGAACTGCAGGATCATCGG
>JAKOSS010000769.1 GCA_029777145.1 Acidobacteriota bacterium
GACCGAGTAACAATGATCTCCGCAAAGCGTCCGCTGATTTACCTGATCACCGAAGGACGCGCCGATCCTTCAAATTTTCCGAAAGAATCCGAACGGATACTCGATACGATCGCTCTCGCGATCGAGTCGGAGATACCGTTGATCCAGATCCGCGAAAAGAACCTTCCCGCGAGATTGCTCTACGAACTCGCAAGCCGGGCGGCCGAAATCACCCGAAATTCGGGAACGGCACTTTTGATCAACGACCGGGCCGATGTTGCGGAAGCGTCCGGCGCCGACGGCGTGCACCTCACAGCGAATTCGCTCGAGGTCGAAACGATAAGACGTGCGTTTCCGGAAATGATCATCGGTGTGTCGACGCACTCGATCGCCGAGGCGGAGTCCGCACAAAAAGGCGGTGCCGAATTTTGTGTCTTCGGACCGGTCTTCGATTCGCCCGGAAAAGGGAAACCGACCGGACTTGATGTGCTCGCGGAGATAAGCACGCAACTCGATCCGATGCCTGTCCTCGGCCTCGGCGGAATCAACGAGACAAACTTCGAATCGGTCACGAAGGTATCGTCCGGCTTTGCAGCGATACGTTTTTTGAACAATCGGGAGAACTTAACTAGACTTTCAAAACTGTGGTGACTGGCCCTACAAAGACGGCACTGACGATCGCCGGGCTCGATCCTTCGGGCGGCGCCGGGATCGTCGCGGACCTCAAAACGTTCGCGGCGTTTGGTTGTTACGGTGCGGCGGCTATTACTTCCGTCACCTTTCAAAACACACAGGGGGTTTTCGGGGCCGAGAACCAGTCGGCGGCATCGGTCCGAAATCAGGTCGCGCCGATCTTCGACGACTTCGCGATCGACGCGGTCAAGACCGGAATGCTGCCGACGCGCGAGATCATCGACGAGATCGCCGCGATGGCGATTGAATTCGGGTTTGGCAAGTTCGTCGTTGATCCGGTCGTGAGATCGACGTCGGGATTCGATCTGATAGACGACGATGCCCTGAGATCCCTGATCGACGGGCTTTTTCCGTTGGCGACGATCATCACTCCGAACGCGGTCGAGGCTGAACGGATCACCGGAACGAAGATCAGGTCGCTTGCGGACATTCGGGAAGCCGCGCGCGTGATGCACGATCAGGGCGCACGGGCCGTGCTGATCAAGGGCGGACATCTCGGGATTTTGGATTTTGGATTTGGGATTTGGGATTTGGACGACGTTCGATCAAATTCCGGATCAGGGATCTTGGAACTTGATTCATTAGTTGGTCGATCAGATTCGGGGGCCGGGGTTCCGGAATCGGCGAAACCGAGAGCCGTAGATTTTCTTTTCATCGAAGGCGAGGAGCACCGGTTCGCAGCCGATTTCATCGAGACGACCGCGACTCACGGGACCGGCTGCACGTTGTCGGCGGCGATCGCCGCAGGCCTCGCGGGCGGCAATTCACTCATCGATGCCGTTGACGCCGCAAAGCGATACGTAACCGCGGCGATCCGCACCGCGCCGATGATCGGCAAAGGGCATTCGCCCGTAAATCACCTTGTCAGTGAGCCGTGATGCCATTTGCGATTTTCGATTTGCGATTTGCGATTGTCGGAGTTTAACGTCACCATCGACCATCGACCATCGACCATCGACCATCGACCATCGACCGCCGACCACCGATCACCGATCACCGACCACTGACCACCGACCACCGACCACAAACGGCTCACTGCTCACCGCTTACTGCTCACTGCTTTCCGCTCACTGCTCACTGTTTTAGTGCTTGAAATGCCGGATCCCCGTGAACGCCATTGCGATCCCGTGCTCGTCGGCCGCGGCGATCGAATCCTCATCGCGGACCGAACCGCCCGGTTGAATGATCGCCGAGACTCCGTATGCGGCGGCTTCGTCGACGTTGTCGCGGAACGGGAAGAACGCGTCCGACGCGACGACCGAACCCGCAAGCGACAACCCGAATCGCTCGGCGCGAACGGCCGCGATCCGGACCGAATCGACCCGGTTCATTTGTCCCGCGCCGACCCCGAGCGTCATCTCGCCGTTCGCAAACACGATCGCATTCGACTTCACGTGCTTGCACACGTTCCACGCGAACAGCATCGCGCGGACCTCGTCGTCGGTCGGGGCGCGCTTGGTGACAAACTTCAGATCATCGATCGTGACGCGGCGCAAGTCGCTGTCCTGCAACAGATAGCCTCCGGAGATCTGTTTGATCTCGGTCGTCTCCGTGGCATCGGATCCGCTCATCCGAATGACCCGTTGATTCTTCTTCCTCTTCAGGAGCTCGAGCGCGTCCTCAGTGTATTCCGGAGCGATCACGACTTCCGTGAAAACCTCATTGATCGCGGTGGCCGTCTCGGCGTCGATCGTGACGTTTGAGGCGACGATCCCTCCAAACGCCGATGCCGGATCGGTCGCGAGCGCGCGTTTGTAGGCTTCGAGGCATGTCGACGCGGTTCCGACGCCCGACGGGTTCGTGTGCTTGATTATCGCGACCGCCGTTGCATCGAACTCGCAGACCAACTTCCAAGCAGCGTCCGCGTCGACATAATTGTTGAACGACATTTCCTTGCCGTGCAGCAGTTCGGCGCCGGCGACACCGCCGTCGGCATGTCCGCGGTAAAGCGCCGCGTGCTGATGCGGGTTCTCGCCGTACCGCAGATCGGAGATTTTCTCGAGTTCAATATCCTCAAAGTCCGGAAATCCGTCGGTTTCCTCGACCTCGTCATCGTCGACTTCCTCGATGAAGAGAATGTTCTTCAGCGGATTGAGAGGTTCGAGGATCTCAACATCGGATTCGTCGAGTTCGCCCGCGAGGAATCTTGAGATTGCGAGGTCGTAACTCGCCGTCCGCGTGTAAGCGAGAACCGCCAGCCTGCGCCGCGTTTCGATCGATAGGCCGCCGTTTGTTTCGTTGAGTTCGGACACGATCCCGTCGTACAGCGCTGAGTCGGTCACGACGGCGACGTCGCGCCAGTTCTTCGACGCCGAACGGATCATCGCCGGACCGCCGATATCGATGTTTTCGACCGCCTCTCCGA
>JAKOSS010000082.1 GCA_029777145.1 Acidobacteriota bacterium
GACGCTCGTCACGGCGTACGAAGCCGACTACTTCAAGATCCCGCTCGAACTCGACGCATACGACGAGTACTCACCGAAACAGATCAAGGAGACGATCGCGGGGCTCGAACGCGAAATGCGCGACGCCGCCAAAGAGATGAAATTCGAGCGCGCCGCCGAATTGCGCGACAAACTCAAGTATCTCCGCGACCGGCAAATGCAACTATCCTGAGTTTCGGGCATCTATCGAGTAAAGACTCATTTCTCGGTGATTATGCTCAAAGAGTTGCTCAATCAATCGCTGCTCGCTGTTCTGATCGCGTGTGGAGCGCTTACAGTCCTCGCACAGGAAAAAACTGACCGCGAAAAAAACGGTCTCGCCGGCTTGGTCAAATCCGTCCGCGAAGAATCGGCCCGGATCGTCATCAAGAACGGGGCGCCCGTCGAAAAAGACCGCACGCTCGAACGGGTCGAAACCTATGACATCGCAGGAAGAAAACTAACGTATTACGCTTACACCGATGAGGGGAAAGTGCTTTACGGCGACACCTATTCTTACGACGGCGCCGGCCGCCTAATCGAGACCCGAACCGAACACTCGAAATTCACTTATCTCTGCGACCGATACACCCATTCCTACGACTCCGACGGCCGGCTGGCCGAGGAAATTTGCTACGTCGATGGGCAGGGCGCGATGGGCAAATACGTTTACCGTTACGACGAAGAAGGCCGCAAAATCGAACGCGAACAAATTCCGATCATCGTCAATAAGCTGTACTTCGGCAGTCGAACGCTCGATCGCTACAAATACGACGCCGACGGTAAACTCGTCGAAACGGCTTCGTTCGTCCGCGAAGGAGAAGATTGGAAGCCCCAAAAAAGACCTTTCGACCAGTTCAAACAGGTTTGTTTTTCAACCGATCTGACCCGTGTTTCGACTTGTTTGCTTAGCGATGATGGCGGAACTTTACAGTTTGTCGAAACGAGTCTCGACGACGAGCGCGACAACGAGATCGAAACCGTCAAATACAACGCGGACGGCTCGATCAAGGCCGGCCATCGCTACGAATACGTTTACGACCCGCAGGGAAACTACGTCAAGGAAACGGACTTCGAATGGACGACCGAGGACGGCAAGTCGTTTTTCGCGCCGTCGGAAGCGACTTATCGGAAGATCGAGTACTTCACCGAAAAAGAAATCCGCGAATACAAGGCAAACAACAAACCAACCGAACAAAAGCCGGCGAACATCGCCGTGCGGACCGCCGGCCGCGAAGAATACGAGGTTTACAATTTTCTGTTGGAGCAGTGGATCGTGCGCAACGACATCAAGACGATTGTCCTCACAAAATTTACCGACACCGATCAGGTCGGCGAGGAAAAGCCGCTGACCGTCAACGATTTTTCTTATCTTGCGAAGGACACACCGATAATCGATCAGGCGATGGTCGACGACTACAACGCCAAAAACTTTCGCCGTCACACGGAACTCGTCAAAGAATCCTTCGGCCCGAAGAACAAGATCGCGCTCGTCTCGGACGCCGAGGCCAATAATTTCTTCAGCGACAGCTGCAATCAAGGCTGGAAGAAGTTTTACGAGAAGTATCCGACCTCGCCCGGCATGACGACACTTTCCCGCGTCGGCTTCAACGCCGACAAAACGCGCGCCCTCGTCTATCTCGGCCAACAGTTCGCTTGTCTCGGTGGGACCGGACAATTGATCTATCTTGAAAGGCAGTCCGGCGGCTGGAAAATCGTCAAAACGAGAGGACTTTGGATTTCCTGAACAGGCGCCGCGCCGAGAATTTTGGTGACCAACGATCTGTTAATTTGGTAAAATGCGTGAGGCTCCCGCCGACTTTGCTTCTTCATTCCCACTTTCGCGATGGACCATCAGACGATAAACGGCCGGTACAGAATCCTGCAGCAACTAGGCGCCGGCGGTTTCGGCTTCACCTTTCTCGGTGAGGATCTCGGTTTTCCGCATCATCCGAAATGCGTCATCAAGCTCCTCAAACGACAGACGCGCGATGCCGCCTCGATGCAGCTTGCCGGAGAACTGTTCCAACAAGAGGCGGAAACTCTTTATCGACTCGGCCGTCATCCGAACATCCCGGCGCTGATCGCGCACTTCGTCGATCGCGGCGAGTTCTTTCTCGTTCAGGAATTCATCGAAGGCCACACGCTCGATCGCGAGTTTCTCGGCGGAAAACGCTATAACCAGCAGGAAGCGATCCAACTGCTCGGA
>JAKOSS010000770.1 GCA_029777145.1 Acidobacteriota bacterium
GGATCGAGCGAATAAACGCTGCACAGAATTCCGAGCGCGAACATGTTCTTGCCTTTTCGTGCGTCCGAGACATGCGTCAGGCATTCCTTTTCCATCGGGATCTCGTACACGCGATAGCCCGCCTCGACCAGCGTTTCGTAAACCTCGACGTACGATTTCGCGATCTTCGCGTTCTTGTGGTTGCGCCACATCGATTCGAGCAGGATCGTGCATCCGGGTTTGAGTTCGCGCGCGCGGACGCGGCCGAGCAGGACCTGCTCGTTGAAAGCGACGACAAGATCGGTCTCGTTCCCGCCGTTTGTCACGCGGCCCGATGCGATCCTGATCCGGTTTCCGCTGGCGCCTGCCACGGATCTTGCCGGCGGCCTGATCTCGGCCGGGATGATCTCGACGGTCCAGACGCCGTGTCCCATCCGGGCGACGATCGAGCCGAACGATTGTCCGCATTTCTGCGCGCCCTCGCCGGAATCGGAGATGATCTCGACGATGTGTTCCGTCAGGCGCGACGTCACGCGGCCGTTCCGCGACGGTTTTGTCTGTCCGCCTTCAAAGTCTTTCGGTGCCATAACTTAAGCTGCCTTCACGCGAACGAAATTATGTTCGCGGCTGTCAATTCCGAAGATCGTCTCCGTCGACGGTTCTTCAAATGCCTCACGAAGTCCGAGATAGCGCTTCATGCTCCGCGCCGCGCGCCGTCCGGCGCCCATCGCTTCGATCACGGTCGCCGCGCCGGTGACGATGTCGCCCCCGGCGAAAACACCGGCGATCGACGTCATCAGGTTCGCGTCGGTTTCGAGATAGCCCCACTTGTTCAGTTTCAATTTCGATGTCTGGCCGATGATCGGATTGGCGTTCGTGCCGATAGCAAATACGACCTGGTCGGTTACGATCTCGAACTCGCTGCCGGGAACGGGAACGGGTCGGCGGCGGCCGGAGTCGTCCGGTTCGCCGAGTTCCATCTTGATGCAGCGGATCGCCGCGACCGATCCCGCGCCGTCGTCAATGACCTCGACCGGGTTTGTCAGCCAATGGAACTCGATGCCTTCCTGTTCGGCGTGATGAACCTCTTCGGCGCGCGCCGGGCATTCCGTCTTTGATCGCCGGTAAACGCAGGCGACAGATTCGGCGCCGAGCCGTTTTGTGACGCGCAGCGCGTCCATCGCCGTGTTTCCGGCGCCGACGACAACGACGTTCTTTCCGAGCGGAAGCGGCGTATCGACGTTCGGGAAGTCGCGCGCCTTCATCAGATTGCAGCGCGTGAGCAGTTCGTTCGCGGAAAGTACGCCGTTGAGCGAGTCGCCGGGAATACCCAAAAGCGCGGGATAACCGGCGCCGGTGCCGATAAATACCGCGTCGAATCCGAGTTCGTCGAGCATTTGTTCGATCGTGAAAAGGCGTCCGACGAGCGTGTTGCATTCGAATTTCACGCCGAGCTGTCTGAGCTTGTCGATCTCGGCGTCGACGACCGAATTCGGAAGGCGGAAATCCGGGATTCCGTAACGGAGAACGCCGCCGGCTTCGTGAAAGGCCTCGAAGACCGTGACGTTGCATCCGGCTTTCGCCATGTCGGCCGCGCACGCCATTCCGGCCGGACCGGATCCGACGATGCCGATCGAGAAGCGCGTCGGTTCGATGTACGGGCGGTTGACCCAGCCGTTTTCGATCGCAAGATCGCCGACAAAGCGTTCAAGCCGTCCGATCGCCACCGGCTCAATGGTTTCACCGACGACGCAAACGCCCTCGCACTGGTTCTCCTGCGGGCAAACGCGTCCGCAGACGGCCGGCAGCAGGTTCGTTCCGGTGATCACGTCGTACGCGCCCCGGTAATCCTTCGCTCCGATCTTTTCGATGAACGCCGGGATGTTAATGTTTACCGGGCAACCGGCGATGCACTTCGGTTCCGGGCAAAAAAGACAGCGCTGCGATTCAAGCAGCGCCTCTGACTCGTCGTAACCGCAGTTCACCTCTTCGAAATTCCGGCTGCGGACGACCGGATCGAGTTCGCGAACCGGTGTCCGTTGCTGCGGAATGCTTCGGATTGTTCTCTTCTTAGCGGGCTTCATAAAACCGTTATTCAAAATTCAAAATTCAAAAGTCAGATTCAAAATGCAAGATTCAAAATTCAAGACCCGATTTGCTCAAGATCAAAGTTCCAAGATCAAAGTTCCAAGATCAAAGGTCCGAGATCGCAAATCGCAAATCCGAATTCCCAAATCCGAATTCCCAAATCCGAATTCCCAAATCAAACTTGCGTCATCCTGCACGTTTCGCTCCAGCGTTTCGTCGCGGCGGCTTCCTCTTCCTTGTAGCGCCGCAGACGGATCATGAGATCATCGAAATCGACCTGATGACCGTCGAAGTCCGGGCCGTCGACGCAGGCAAACTTAACGATCTCGCCGACCTTCACGCGGCAGCCGCCGCACATTCCGGTTCCGTCGACCATGATCGGGTTCAGGCTGACCATCGTTTTGATCCCGGCCTCGCGGGTCGCGTCGCTGCAGGCTTTCATCATCATCGGCGGCCCGATCGCGACGACTTCGTCAACGTCGTCGTGCTCTTCGAGCGCCTTGCGGATGCCGTCCGTGACAAATCCATGCAGACCCGCCGATCCGTCGTCGGTGCAGATGATCAGTTCATCGCAGATGTCGCGGAATTTTGCGTCCCAGAAGATCAGATCCCTGTTGCGGAAGCCGAGGATGCCGATGACGTATGCGCCGCTTTCCTTGAGCGCTCGTGCCTGCGGATAGACCGGCGCGACGCCAAGTCCGCCGCCGACGCAGATGACCTTTTTCGAATCGCCGAGATGGCTCGGGATTCCCATCGGGCCGGCGAGTCCGAAAAGATTCGTGCCGACCTTGCAGGTGTCCTTCATCTCGAGGGTCGTTTTTCCGACGGCCTGGATGACGAGCGTGATCGTGCCCTTCGTAGCGTCAAAATCGGCGATCGTCAGCGGAATCCGCTCGCCTTCGGCGTGCGACATGACGATCACGAACTGGCCGGGTCTTGCGGCGCGGGCCATCATCGGATGCCTCACCTCGAGCATGTATGTAACGTCCGAATAATCTTCGCGGGCGATGATCTCAAATTCAGAATGGAATTGGTTCACGAGGCTTCTCCTTCAACCGTTTCGAGGGGGCTCAAACGGATTTCCGCGGATCGAATTTCGAACGCGCTGAAACGTCGTTGAAAATTGCAAGCTTCGTGCCATCGCGGGATTCGGAACAAACGTGCCGAGTTTGGATTGAATCCGTGTGACGTTCCGCGGTTTCGGTCTTCGGTGCGGGATTGTTCGCACCGCGAGATTATGCATCGAGACTATTAGCAGCAGATCACGCGGATGGCGGGAACACCGCAGTGATCTCCAGCCGGAGCCGAACAATGCTCCGCGGTTCTGTCTGGCGATTCGCGTATCTTTGCGTCATTTCGCGGTCGATCTTATTTTGGGCGAGTGGACGGGTCGAGTTGCAAGATTCCCAATCGACATTGCCGGCGTATGTCATTAGAATTGCCGACATGAAAAGAACCGCCGTGTTTCTCCTGCTGTTCCTGGCGTCGTTCACGCTCTTGTCACGCGGTGCGACACCCGACGAATCGGCTCGGTGGAAAGCACATGCAAGCAACGTGACGATCGTCCGCGACGAATGGGGGATCGCGCACATCACCGGCAAATCGGACGCCGACGCCGTTTTCGGGATGATCTATGCGCAATGCGAGGACGACTTCAACCGCGTCGAGACCAATTACCTGAACGCGATGGGGCGGCTCGCCGAAGCTGAAGGCGAATCGGCGATTTGGCGCGACTTGCGGATGAAGCTCTTCATTCGCCCCGAATTCCTTAAGTCCGAATACGCCAAAAGCCCGCCGTGGTTAAAGAAGTTGATGGACGCCTGGGCGGACGGCCTGAACTACTATCTTTCAAAACATCCCGACGTCAAACCCCGAGTCATCAAGAGATTCGAGCCGTGGATGGCTTTGTCGTTTACGGAAGGCAGCATCGGCGGCGATATTGAGTCGATCAGTCTTGCGCGTCTGAAGGAGTTTTACGACGGCGGCCAGGTATCGCAGATCGATGAAATGGATCCGCTGGCCGAGCCTTCTGGATCGAACGGGATCGCGATCGCCCCGAAGAACACCAAAGACGGCCGCGCCTTGCTCCTGATCAATCCGCACACTTCGTTCTACTTTCGGTCGGAACTGCAGATGAGAAGTTCCGAAGGACTGAACGCGTACGGCGCCGTCACCTGGGGACAGATTTTCATTTATCAGGGTTTCAACGATCGAATCGGCTGGATGCACACCTCGAGCGCCGGCGACGCGATCGACGAATGGCGCGAGGAAGTTTCGACGAGCGACGGCAAGAAATTCGGTTATCGTTGGGACAATGCGCTGCTTCCGGTGAGGGAAACGACGATCGAAGTCCCGTACAAAACCAGCGACGGAATGAAATCGAGGACGTTCACCGTCTATTCGACCCATCACGGACCAGTCGTCCGAAAGGATGAAAAAGGCGCATGGATCACCGTCGGTTTGATGAACTCGCCGTCAAAGGCACTCAATCAGTCTTATATCCGGACGAAAGCCCGGAATCTGACGGAGTTCAAAAAGAACTTCGATCTCCACACTAATTCCTCCAACAACACGCTTTACGCCGACGCCGACGGCAACATCGCGTATTTTCATGCGAATTTCATCCCGCGGCGCAATTCTTTTTATGATTGGACGAAACCGGTCGACGGTACCGTGAAGGAGACCGACTGGAACGGCGTGCTGTCGTTTGCGGAATCTCCAAACCTGATAAACCCCACATCCGGTTGGGTTTACAACAGCAATAACTGGCCGTGGTCCGCGGCCGGGAAGAGCAGCCTCAAGCAGAAGGACTTCCCGAAATACGTCGACAACGGCATCGAATCCGCGCGCGGCCGGCACGCGATCCGCGTGCTCGAGAACCGGAAGGATTTCACGCCCGACGGGCTGCGCGAAGCGGCTTACGACAGTTATCTGCCATGGTTCGAAAAGACGATCCCGGCGCTTGTAAAAGCGTGGGAATCGTCGCCCGAAGGTCCCTCAAAGAACGAGCTTCGCGATCAGATCGACGTTTTGCGCAAATGGGATCTGCGTTGGTCGACGGATTCGGTGGCGACTTCGCTGGCGGTTTTCTGGGCGAGCGACATCGTGCGCAGTGTCCGGTTTGTGCCGGGAACTCCGCCCGAAGAGAACATCGCGTTGAACGCGACCGCCGATCAACTGCTTGCTTCATTATCACGGGCGTCGAAAAGGCTCGCGAACGACTTCGGAAAATGGAACACGCCGTGGGGCGAGATCAACCGATTCCAGCGTCTTACGGGCGATATCGTGCAGCCGTTCGACGATTCCGGCCCGAGCATTCCCGTCGGATTTACTTCGGGTAATTGGGGATCGCTCGCGTCGTTCGGCGCGGGACCGACGGCAAGAACGAAGAAATGGTACGGGACGAGCGGCAACAGTTTTGTCGCGGTCGTCGAGTTCGGGCCGCGCGTCCGTGCGAAAGCCGTCACGGCCGGCGGCGAGAGCGGTGATCCGAATAGCGCTCATTTCAACGATCAGGCCGAGCGCTATTCGACCGGCGACCTCCGCGAGGTCTATTTCTATCCGGATCAGCTAAAAGGCCACACGGAAAGGACTTACAAACCATAGCCTTCGGGATTTCGGGTTTCGGAATCGGTGGAATGGACTGGAGCGCAAGCATCCCGCTTGCATGGCGCGGATGCGCCGAAACGGGCAGCTGCCGAAATGAATTACTTCCGCCAAAATCATTCGTGTTCCTTCGTGTTTCTTCGTGGAATGATCGGGATCGCGCTGATCATCTGTATTCTCGTGTGCACCGTCGGCGGACAGACTCCGGGAGTTCGCCAATTCGATATCGCGCCCGGTTGGGCAAAGAACCAGATCAACGCGGTGATCTTCCGACGGAACGCGGTGACGTCGTCAAAGGATTGGCAATTCGCCGCGTTCTACGACGGAGAATCGAGGGTCGTCGTTGCGAAGCGCAGATTTGGGTCCGATAACTGGCAGATCGGGAGAACGCCGTTCACAGGCGACACGAAGGACGCGCATAATTCGATCAGCATCGCCGTCGACGGCCGCGGCCACCTGCATCTCGCCTGGAATCACCACAACTCGCCGCTTAACTACGCCCGAAGCAAAGAACCGTTTGGCCTTGATTTCGGCGAGCCGCAGTCGATGACCGGGACCAACGAAAAGCGCGTAACGTATCCTGAATTCTATAACTTGCCAAACGGTAGCCTGGCGTTTTTCTATCGCGACGGCGAATCCGGCAACGGCCGTCTGGTAATGAATTCGTATGATCCCGGCGAAGGGAAATGGACTCGGGTACAGGACGATCTCATCGACGGTGAAGGGAAGCGCAGCGCATATTCGCAGATCGCCGTCGACCGGTTCGGTACGATCCATCTTTCGTGGGTTTGGCGCGAGACGCCCGACGTCGCCAGCAATCACGATATTTGCTATGCGCGGTCGTTCGACGGCGGCCATACGTGGGTGAAGTCGACCCGTGAACGATACACACTGCCAATCGCGTCCGATAACGCAGATGTCGTTTGGAAAGTGCCGCCGAAGAGCGAATTGATCAATCAGACATCGATGGCTACGGACGACAAGGGGCGACCGTACATCGCGACTTACTGGCGCGAACCGGAATCATCGGTTCCGCAGTTTCGCGTAGTGTATTTTCGAGATCGCCGCTGGCTGATGTCGCAGGTTTCAAACCGTAAGACCGCGTTTTCGCTGAGCGGCGGCGGCACGAAGCGGATCCCGATCTCGCGTCCGCAGATCGCGGTCGACGGGCACCATATTTACGTGATCTTTCGCGACGATGAGCGCGGGAACCGTCCGTCGGTTGCGATCACCGACAACATCGGCCGCGGCTGGCGGACCATCGATCTCGCGGAACGGGATCTCGGAATGTGGGAACCGTCATTCGATCTCAATCTCTGGAACCGACGTAAGGTTCTCGATTTGTTCGTCCAGCGCGTCGGCCAGGGCGACGGCGAGAAACTCGAGGATCTCGCGCCGCAGTTGATCTCGATCCTCGAGTGGAGGCCGTGAGCAGTGAGCAGTAAGCGGTGAGCAGACGCTGGTTACGACGCCGTTCGTCACCTAGTCGCGAAGCGACGGCACCGACATAGCCGTGGCGCGTAAGCCCACGGAACCGGGGCAAGAATTGAATTTGGGAGTCGCGTCAGCGACGATCTCCGCCAACAATCGCTTTCGCCGACGCGGATCGGACCGATCTCGCGGATCTTCACGGACCTTCCTTCGTCACCTAGTCGCGGAGCGACGGCACCGACATAGCCGTGGCGCGTAAGCCCACGGAACCGGGTGAAAAACGCGAGTCGAAGTCGCGCTAGCGACGAAAACGAAGCCGTAAGCAGTGAGTCGTAAGCAGTGAGCAGACGCTGGTTACGACGCCGTTCGTCACCTAGTTGCGGAGCGACGGCTTCGACATAGCCGTGGCGCGTAAGCCCACGGAACCGGGGCAAGAATTGAATTTGGGAGTCGCGTCAGCGACGACACGCGCCATTTTGGAATTGGATTCGGGATTTTGGATTGACCGTGATCAGTTCGTTTTCCAGTCGCGCCACATCTTTGCTCGCCGACGATAAGTCACGTGTGAACGCGCAACTCACGCGAGTCGCCGAATTTCGGATCCGACATGCGAATCCGCAATGCCTTATGGACGCCGGCTCCGTGGTCCATGGAGCAATTACCTGCCGTTTATCTTTCGACTGTACGTTGTTGAAAAGATTGGAGGCGGCGATCGGAATCGAACCGATGAATAAAGGTTTTGCAGACCGTCCAAGGCATTTTGCACCGAGTTGCACGGTATTGAATACGCGTGTGTTGTCAACAACTTAGCGTGAGCTTGCGAACTCTGTGCAAGCCGGTGCGTGCAGGGAGTCCCCACAAATCTCCCCACAATCGATTATCAAATTCGCTCTGAAAGTGAACTGGCCAAATCAGGATTCGTTGACCCAAACGATTCAGCGATCCGGCCCATCGGCTCGCCATCGCAAGCTCTAACTTTCAGGGTTGAAGGGGATTGAATTCCAAGTGTTGACCTGGCAGAAAAACTATCGACATTGCGTTCGCTCTGTGCGAACATACACGGCTAAGGATCAACACCATTTTTTCACACTGATTGGGCCGCAGGACCGTCTCGCAAATTCGGAATCCCACTATCGCAGACGACTGGCTGCCGGTTTCAGGAGGCTCGGATGAAGCAAACTGCCCGATTCACTTTTTTCACTTCGTTTCTTGCATTAATTGCGACTGCATTCGCATCATTCGCCCAGGACCGCCAACTGACACGTCAGACGACAACGTCGACAGATCAGAAGCGGATCGCGCTGGTGATCGGCAACGGGAATTACACATCGGCGCGAAAACTCGCCAATCCGGTCAATGACGCAAACGACGTGAGTTCCGAGCTTCGAACTCTTGGGTTCGAGGTCATCTCCGGGACCGATCTCGACAAGCGGCAAATGACCGACAAGATCCGTGAATTCGGCGACCGGCTGAGCGCGACGAAAGGCGTCGGGCTCTTCTATTACGCCGGCCACGGCGTGCAGGTCGGCGGACGGAACTATCTCATCCCTATCAACGCCGAAATTCCGCGTGAGGACGAGATCGAATTCGCCGCGCTGAACCTAGATTTCGTTCTGCAGAAAATGGCGACGGCGAACAATGGCTTGAACATAATCATCCTCGACGCATGTCGGAACAATCCGTTCGCGCGCGGCTGGAGCCGCGGTACGGATGACGGCGGGCTGGCACAGGTCATAGCGCCGACCGGCACGTTCATCGCGTACGCGACGGCGCCGAACATGACGGCTTCGGACGGGACGCGACGCAACGGACTCTACACGGCGGAACTGATCAAACAACTCAAGGAGCCGGGTCTGAAGATCGAGGAAGCGTTCAAGAACGTGACGATCGCCGTCGACCGGACATCGGGCGGGAAACAGATCCCGTGGACGTCATCGAGCCTGCGGGGCGATTTCTATTTCACCAAGACGTCCGGAAACACCGCGGTACGGACCGAACCGGACCCACAGATCACCGCAACGACCGCAGCGCAGCAGGAA
>JAKOSS010000771.1 GCA_029777145.1 Acidobacteriota bacterium
CTTGAAAGCGGCGCGGGTGCGGTCGATCGTCTTCAGCGCATCTTCATACTGGTAGTAATCCCACTGGACGCTCGCCGTTTCGAGATAGGAATCGCGCTCGCCGGCGGCGGTCGCGATGATCCGCTGCCATTCGGCGTTCGCGTCCGTGTATTTTCCGGCTTCGGCGAAGATCTCGCCGGCCGTCGTGCGGTATTGCGAGTTATCGAAATACGTATCGGCGCGGTTATGGGCCAGCGTCGCCGCGTCTTCGAGGCGCGTCCTGTCGCGCTGTCCGAACGAACGTTCAAGTTCGATCAGGCGATCGTTGAACTCCGGCGTCGAAGGATACGACCGATTCAGTTTCGAGAACGAAGCCGCCGCGGATTCGAAATCCGAAAGCCGCGTCGCCGCTTCAGCACGGAAGAGTTCGCCGATCGCCGTATCGGGTGATCCGGCTTTCTGCAGCGCACCGCGGAGTTCGCCGCGTTTCGCGAGATCGTCGAGGAAATCGCTTCTGATCGAGTTCGACTCAAAGAAATTCTCGGCTGCGAGACGACGCCAATCGGTCTCATTCTTCATCGCGCGATACGTTCGCATCAGTCCCAGAACGATCCCCATGTTGTGCGGGAACCGTTCGTGGGCCCGCTTGTAAAGGCTTACGGCGAGGCTCGATCCGATATTGTTCCCGTTCGCGAAGTTGAGGAAATCCTGCGCTTCCGACTCGTCGAGCCGGCCGGCGAGATCGGTCGCGAGATCGTTGAACTCGCTCGTCCGTTTCTGGCGGAGAAGGAACCGCGCGAGTTTGTCCTGCCACGACCGCGACTGAAACCTCGCCAGTGCCGCGCGGTAAACGGCGAGTCGTTCGTCGGTCAGTCCGGCGGTTTCGAGCCAGCTCAACCGACGCACGTAAAGCCACTCTTCGTCGGGATACTTGCCGATCTCGTTCGAATAAACGGTCAGGATCTCGGCGACCTTCTTTTCGCGCGAATACGACGCGACGATCCGGTCGAGTGTCTCCGCGTAAGTCACCGGTTCTTCAGTGCGGTTGAAGAGATCCTTGACCTGCGGCGTCGAATCCTTCTTCGGGATGTCGATGCCGGCGTTGCGGTTCGACGGAGCCGATCGCGTCGGGCCGAGCGGCTTGTGCTGCGCGCCGAAATAGTCGAGAAGCTTTTGCAGCGTTTCGCGCTCGCGCGTGCCGTCGCCGTTCGCCGCAAACGCGTCGGCGAGTTTGATCGCGGCAAGCGGGAAATCGCTCGACGCCTCGTACTTCGAAGCAAATTCATCGAGCAGCGACGACGCGACCTTTGTCTCTTCCTTCGCCGCATAAAGCCGGATCAGGTCGAGATACATTTGCGCCAGAAGCGGCGACGTCGGGTCTTCTTCCTTGAACGCGAGGAAGACTCGATACGCCGCGGCGCGGTTGAATTCGGCGCCGAGTTCGTCCTCGATCCGGGCGAGATTTCCGCTCGGATTCGTGTCGGAGAAAAGCAGCGAGAGGATGCCGGTCAGGATTCCCGGATCGGTATCGGCGCGTGCGACGTCGCCGTAGAAATCGAGATCGCCCTTGCCGATCGGAACGCGCGTCTTGCCCGCGTCGGCGAACATTTCAAACAACTGGTAAAGGACCTGGCCGCGCTTCTCGCTGCCTTTTTTGAAGTCGTCGCGGAGCACGAGCGTGTAAAGAAACCGCGACGCGTCCGCCGCATCGTTTTCGCGGATCAGCATCCGCGCGACGAGCACGAGTTCGTCCGTCGTCCACGTTTTCTTCGCGGCTTCGAGCCGTTTCGAGATCGACTCGAAGGATTCGCCGTC
>JAKOSS010000772.1 GCA_029777145.1 Acidobacteriota bacterium
AGATGCTCGATCGTCGGCATGTAAACCAGAAAACGTCCCGGAAGCGCGATGTGCGACGTGATCCGCGCGCCTTTGCGGGCGATCGGCTCTTTCGCGATCTGAACCAGAATCTCCTGACCTTCGCGCAGAAGATCGGTGATCGTCGGCTGCGAGCGCTCGCGCCGGTCACCGCCGCGGCGACCTCCGCCCGACGGTTTCTTTTCAGACGGTTCGAAATCGGCTTCGGCGATCTCCGTCTCCGGATTCACCACTTCGTCCATTTCCGATCCTTCGTAACGTTCCTGCGGCTTTCCGGTTCCGCCCGTTCCGCCGTTGCGCGCACGTTGGCCGCCGCGACGTCCGCGGCCGCCACGGCCACCGCGACGCACAGCCATTTCCTCGCGTTCCGGCGATTCAGTGACGCTCGCTTCGGCATCGGCAAGCTTGGCTTTCTTGCCGCGGGTTGACGTTCTCTTTCCCTTCGCCGGCTTCGATTCCTTCTCGGCAACCGGTTCCGGTGCCGCCTCGACCACGACCTCAGCGGGCGCTTCGGTCGCCGCGGCCTTCGACTTGCCGCCGCCGCGTTTGCCCCGTGCGGGCTTCTTCGCCGGCGTCTCAGAAGCCGGCGTCTCTTCGGCGGCCGGTTCGGCAACGGCCGGAGCGGCTTCGACAGTTTCCGCCGGCGCGGCTTTCCTGGACTTTCCGCGACGCCCCTTCGCGGGCTTCGCTGCCGCCGCGTCGGATTCATCCTCATCGGCGATCCGTTCGAAACCGCCGGATTGTTGCCCGACCGAGCCGATCAATGATCCGACCTCGGCTTCGGCAACGCTTTCCATTTCAAATTCAACGGCGCGCACCGTATCGACGATCGCTTCCTGACGATACGCGTCCTTGAACATTTCGCCCGTAAACTCATCGTCAACAACGCGTTCGAAACTCGAATCGCCCGCTTCCTGCATCAGTTCAGGAAGGCTCTGACCGGCCTCCATCGCTTCCTGCATGCGTTTTTCGCGTTTGCGGTCGCGGCGGTTCTTGCGGACCTTCGGCTCGGCAGGAGTTTCGTCAGCCGCTTCAGTTTCTTCCGGAGCCTCAACTTCAACCGGCTCACCGCTCTCGACGAGAGGTTCGGCGATCTCCTGCGCCGATTCCATTTCCTTCTCGCGCTCGATCCGCTGCCGTTCGATGCGGTCGTTTGCTTCGCGGCGGGCGTCTTCGGCCGAGCCCTTCTTGCCCTTTTCCATCACGATGCGTTCGATCTCCTCTTCTTCGTCGAAGAAGTCAGAGACGTAAAGGAACGCGTCGCGTTCAAGTCCGATATCGACGAACGCCGACTGCATGCCGGGAAGAACCCGCTGGACCTTTCCCTTGTAGATGTTTCCGACGACACCGGAATTCTCTTCGCCGCGCTCGATGTAAAACTCGGTCACCTTGCCGTTATCGAGAATGGCGATCTTCTTTTCGCGCCCGTTGACGCTGATGATCATTTCTTTAGACATATTTTCTCACTTATGCGAATTGTTGCCGGCGTGACGGGAAGGAATGCGGACAGTTTTCGGCCGTGAACGCAATTAGCGCACACAAATGCGGCTGGTTTTCGATTGCTTTTCGGAAGCGGACTTCCAAATCAGGAAATCTGAGTTGTTCACGAAGGAAATCGTATTGCGGATGCCTTTATCGAACCGGCCTCCGCCACCTGGCAGGGAGCAAATCTCGTAGAGTGCTCAACCCGCCGTCAAAGTTAAACTGTTTCAATCCTTTTGTTTGCTTCAATTTAGCGACCCTTGTCCGCTATTGTCCGGCAAACTTCGGATAGTATAAACAAAAAGTTTGAATAGGTAAATCGAAAGTTATGAATTTCAGGTAAGATTCACGACGTTGAGGTCGCGTAAAGCCCCCCGCACGAAGTAAGGCGGGGTTCCGCATTGGTCGGGCAGTCCTCGATGGAGTCCGATTCTGCGAATAAATGGGCCGTCGCTGATGCGACTGTGTAATTATCCCGACGCCTTTCCGTGGACTGACGTCCACGGCTACCTGATGCCGTCGCGTCGCGACTCGTTGACGTGCAAATTCGACACCGGACAAATCATCGAGTCGTTTTGATAAGTCGGTAAGTCCCAAATCCCCAATCCCCGATCCGAAATCAACATTGCGCTTTTAGTGCCCGACCGAAAATCGGAGTTACAAACTAATTTCGGCATTCGCTTTTTTCACCAACTTTCTTTAAATTCTAATCCCGTACCTGAGCTTTTTTACATCAACCTTGTGGCTGCGCGGCCGTCGAAATTGTTGAATGTAACCGGATGTCCGGACGGACCCGGTACTGACAGTTTGCAACTTCGGCCGTCTCGCTTTTAGGGTGCCGGACGCTGATCCCCTAATCGGTCCGGATCTTTAAGTCATACGCATGCAATCCGTTAAGCGCGCCTCGAGAAACCGATTCAAACGCTGGCTTTTCGACGGCGTTGAGGAAATCGAGGGACCGCACGAGAAAGAAGGCAAGCACCATCAGCATCCGTGGTGGAAGGTGATGTGTC
>JAKOSS010000773.1 GCA_029777145.1 Acidobacteriota bacterium
CCGCAGTCGGTTTCGGCAACCCTGATCAATGCGCAAGGTGTCGTCGTCAGCCGAAGCGGGCCCGATTCACCGCTTGCCGGATCGATGTTCAGAACGTTGTTCACGAAGAACGCGGTCACGTCGGGCGTCTGGAAGCTGAGAATCGAAAATTCGTCCGATCAGGAACAGGTCTTCGGCGGTTTCGGCTGGTCGATCCGGTAGCTCGGGAATATGTTCAGCCGCGGATGACTCGGATTACGCAGATAGATCCGATTAATTCCGATTTATCCGCGATATCCGCGCCATCCGCGGCTAAAATTATCCTTCGCTACCGACTATCCGCGTCCGGGAGCGAAGTTGATCCGGCGCGTTTCGCGGATCCGACCGTCGTCGACCGATCCCTCGACGATCTCATATCCGAGGAGCGCAAAGATCCGTCCCCGCAGGAATAACGGCCTTGCGTTGCCGTACCAATCGACGCACGAGGCGCGGCAACCATCGTCGACGCGTCCCGATTGCTTCGAATGCAGCTCGCCGAGTTCCTTCAGATCAAGCGAGTTGTTCCGCAGGTAGACGACCGAAGCCGATCCCGAAACGTATTCGTCGTAGTAGCTGAATCCGGCGCGTCCCTCGACGATCGGGAGCCCGAGAATTCCCGATTCTTTATCGAGCGAGCGGTAAAAGAATCCGTGGCTGCGCGACTCGCCCTGCGCCGCGTTGCGCCTGACGTAATTGGACTCGGCGCGGACGCCGTCGTTCAGCGACACCGACGTGAAGTTCAGGTCCGGACCGCGGCTTCCGACGATCACGGCGTCGCCGCCCATCGATTCGATCCGTTCGACGCCGTGCTTCAAATTGACCGCGTAGGTTGCGCCGTCGGCCCAGCGGACGGCGTAAAGAGTCGAGTCGGACGCGTCGCTGCGATAACCGTTGCCGGCCGATCCGTACAGAAGGTATTTGCCGATGAATCGGTTTTGGAAATTCCACCCGCGGACTGACGGCAACGACTTGTATTTCCCTGCCGCGACAAATTCGGTTCCGTCGCCGAAGTTTTCGATCGCGCATCGCAGCAACGCCGCGTCTCCTGACGCCATGTTCGATTTCCACATTCCGTCGCCGGCGCCGTTCGAGCGGACCAAAACGTTGATGAATCCGTCCTCGCTCTCAAGAAAAGAGAACTGGTCGACGGGACTTCCGGAAACTCCGATGGCCGACGGAGCCGATCCGTCAAGCGGCATCCGGTAAAGCGTCGAGTTGTTTCCCTTCTCAGAACCGTAGGGATTCCACTGCGTGACCCAAATGTAAACCGCCGTCTGCGAGACATAGAATACGCGGCCGGCAGGACCGATTACCGAGGTCGCGGTACAAGTGAAATCGTCGCTTTCGAGGTCGCAGGTCGTCACCGAATGAACGGTCGTTCCCCAACCGAATTCATCGACGCCCGGAACGCGATAGACGCGCGTCGGAGCGGTGATCGGCTTGAAATCATCGCTCGTGGCTCCCTTTTTCCACTTCCGGACCGCCGGGAATTCGTCGATCGCTTCCCTTCCCGAATATCCGAGAAATTGCGGCGTGTAAAAGACAAGCTTGCTGTCGACGAGTCGGCTGGCGTAATTGCGGGCCGAATAATAATCGTTCGAGCGAAGATGCCACGTCGATTTGAACGTCAATTGGCCGTCGTCACTGATCCTGAAGATCCCGATCTCGGTTCCGCCGCGCTGATAGCTGTAGCCGATTACTGCGACCGTCCGGTCCGAGATCAGCATTTCGTCGTACCACGTGCCGCTCGGATCGAGGTCGGGGCCGAACGCGTCGGCCGTCGAAACCGGCGTCAGCGCGCCGTCGCCGATCTTGACCGTGAACAGACGTCCGCGACGAAGAATGACGAGATGATCCTTGTGGACCTTGACGATGCCGCCTTCATCGACACCGACAGTCTGGGTGTTCGTCACGGATTCGCCCGCGGGTGTGGGTGACGTCTCCTTCGCGTCCGTATCCGCCATCACTCCGTCGTCTTTCGCGACGGTCTTGTTGGCCGCTGACATCCTTCGTGACTTCTCGCTGACTTTTGCAAGAAAATCCTTCAGTTCCTTATCTGAAGTGAAAGGCTTGAGTGTCGATTTCGGGTTTCGCGTCGCCAATGTCGCGGGGACATCGTTGGCGACGTCACCCGATCTGCGCTCGAACACCAAACCGATCACGGCCGTGGCCATTGCGACCGCGAGAACACCAACGAGAAATACAAGGTTTTTCATACTGCTTCGCTCCTATCGGAAATTCTGATCCGCTTGAACTATTTGGAGAACGAACGGATCGCGCCCGGCTTGCAGCCAAGTCAGAACCGGAAGCCGCAGGGATCGTTTCAAAAGTGAATCTCGATGGATCAAAGAAGTATCCCAAGCCAATCTGTTTCTTATGAATTGCCATCTGTTTCAGCTGACGGATCGCGACATCACTAAGGGTTTCAGGGCTTGAGCCCAAGAATCGGCTAAAGCCGGAAGCCCTATTTGGACCGTGAACCGTTCGTTGAAACGAACGGCAATTCATGAGCAGTTGATAACGCGGATTATTCGAACGTCAGATCGGATGAACCGGTCGGGGACGCGATTGCAAATTCGCGCGAACCTCCCGCAGGTTCGATTGAACATCACATCTGCGAATGCACATGTGTTATCGGACTTCCCTGCGAGGCGAATCTGTGCTTGAATGTTCGTCAACAGATCAATCAGGAGAGTTTGAATATGAGAACGTTTTTAATGATCGCCTTTATATCGGCGATGTTCGCGCTTGGAGCATCCGGACAGGATAAAATGGATGCCTCTGCCGATTTGAAACCGGCCGCCCTCGATACCGACAA
>JAKOSS010000774.1 GCA_029777145.1 Acidobacteriota bacterium
CCGAGACTCTGATCAGATTCAAAATTCAAGATTCAAAATTCAAGAAAGACCTTTGATCTTTGATCATGGGTCTTTGATTTTTGCGACTCTTGAATGTTGAATGTTGAATGTTGACTTTTGAATTTTGAGTTTTGAATCTTGAATTTCGAATCCCACTACGATTCCCTTTACGCCTACTGTGAATCAGAACAATTCGCGGGATGGGATCCGTTTGACGGGCTGAACAGCCGCTATTTTCAGGCGACGCCGCTGAAACACCTCGCGCCGGCGAGGCTTGCGTTCCTGCAGTTGGTGAAGCGATCAGGGAAGAATCTTCGACCGATCTTGAAGATCGAAAAAGGCGTCAACGCGAAAGGAATCGCGCTTTTCGCGCTCGCCGAACTCTCAAGATTTCGGGCAACCGGCGACGATCGGCACGCAGCGAACGCAAGAGGACACCTCGACAAACTCCTCGAACTGTCGTTCACCGACACCGATCGCGGGACCCGTTCGTGGGGATACAATTTCGACTGGCAGTCGCGCGCATTCTTCGCGCCGCGCGGCACCCCGACGATCGTGCCGACGGCATTCGCCGCGCGCGCTTTCGCCGAAGCACACAACATTTTTGGCAAAGACCGCGATCTTGATGTCGTTCGCGAGGTTTGCACGTTCATCGAAGCCGATCTCAATCGAACCGAACCTAACGATGACGAACTTTGCTTCAGCTACACGCCTCTCGACCGGAGCGTGATCTACAATGCGTCGCTTTTGGCCACCGAAACGCTGATGTTCGCATCTACCGATGAACGATGGCGACTCGCGGAACGCGCCGCGACGTTTGTTATCCGCCGGCAGCGCGACGACGGCGCGTGGGCCTACGGATCGAAACTCAGGCACGCATGGGTCGACAATTTCCACACCGCATATATTCTCCTTTCGCTGCGTCGTCTGAGCAATGCGATCGGGCTCGAGTGCGAAACGGCGATCCGCCGCGGTCTGGATTTTTGGCTCGGGAACTTTTTTCTCGACGACGGAACGCCGAAGTACTTCGACAAAGAGACGTATCCGGTCGATATTCATTCGGCCTCGGCGGCGATCGTCGCGCTCTGCGAACTTCATCAGATCGACGAACGATGTTTGCCTCTGGCAAGAAGGATCGCGGACTGGCTGATCGGCAATATGCGCGATGAATCGGGATATTTTTACTATCAGATCCGCGAGAATTCGGTCGTCAAAACGCCGTTCATCCGTTGGTCGAATGCCTGGACCGCGTACGCTTTGGCGCGACTTTTGGAGTCGGGCGCACCGGATATTCCAGATTCCAAAATTCCATGATTCCACGGTGACAATTTGAAATCCTATTGGAATAATCTCGTTGAGCGACATCCCGAGTTTGCCTTTTCGCGTTTTTCGCGTGAATTTGCGGTCAAAAAAAGAAATCCAACCGCGAAGAAACGCGAATCGTCGCGAAAAGCGACCGCAAGCTCGGAATCTTGGAATCTTGGAATTTGGAATCTTGAAATAGCCCTATGCGCATCTGGATCGATCTCGGAAATTCACCGCACGTGCCTTTCTTCAAGGCGCTGGCGCCGGAGTTCGAGCGGCGCGGACACGAGATCCTCTGGACCGCGCGCGATTACGCCCAGACCGTCGAACTGGCGCAGAAGGCCGGACTTCCGATCAAGGTTTTCGGATCGCACGGCGGCAAGAGCGTTTTCCAAAAGGGATTGAAATATACGTCGCGGGTCTTCGAACTGGCCCGTTGGGCGCGCGGACGCGGCATCGGATTGCTCCTCTCGCACAACTCGCACGAACCGCTCGCCGTCGCCCGATTGCTCGGGATCGAGTCCGTGAACCTCATGGATTACGAACATCATCCGGCAAACCGATTGTCGTTTCGGCTCGCTTCGCGGCTCGTCGTCCCTGAAAGTTTTCCCGACGAAACGATCGCCGTGCTCGGCGCGACCCGCAAGACGAAGAAATTCAAAGGGATCAAGGAAGACGTCTATCTCGCCGATTTCGCGCCCGACCCGAACTTTTTGAGTGAACTCGAAGATATCGGCGTCGCGGCCGAGAACATCCTCGTCGTCGTCAGGCCCCATGCTCCCGAAGCGCTCTATCACCGCGGGATCGAGAACGAACTGCTCGACACGATCCTTGACCGGTTTGCGTCCGATCCGAACGTCCGCCTCGTCGTCCTGCCGCGAAAGCCGTATCAGGGCGACGAGATCCGCGCGGCGCATCCGCAATCGAACATCATCATCCCCGAGCGCGTGCTTGACGGCGCAAACCTTCTCGCGGCGGCGGACCTCGTCGTCAGCGGCGGCGGGACGATGAATCGCGAAGCGGCGGCGCTCGGAGTTCCGACGGCCACTGTCTTTGCGGGAAAGGGCGCGGCCGTCGATGTCTACCTTGTTCGCGAGGGCCGGATGACGCGGCTCGAATCGATCGCCGACCTCGAAAAGCTCGAACTCCGAAAGAAATCCGGGCTCGATCTTCGCGGCGGAACCGGCGTCCGCGACGAAGTGGTAAGATTCATCCTGAACGAATCGTGAAACGCGCACCCGAAAAAACCTCCATCAAACGCAGCGAACGCCGCGCGCCGGAATGGATCATGCCGGCCGCAAAAGCGGCGTTGTTCGGGGTCGACGTATTGATCGCGGCCGCCTGTCTGACCGCGGCTTTTTGGCTGCGTGAAGGCGACCCCGTTTTTGCGCCGACGGCTTGGGCGTGGTCCAAAGAATTTGTTCCGTATGCCGGCGTGTTTTTCTTCGCGCTGCCGATCCGCGCCGGAATGCTCTTCTATCAACGCGCTTATCGCCTCCGGGGCGCGTTCTCGTACACGGCCGAAGCGTTCCG
>JAKOSS010000775.1 GCA_029777145.1 Acidobacteriota bacterium
AATGACGGGTCGGTGACGACGAGGTCGGCATACGGGTCTCGCGGGTTGGAATCGAGTTCGAACCAGTCGAAATCGGCGTTCGAGGTGCTCTCGATCCCGTTTCCGCTGGCGAACATGCCGAGTCCGACGTTCGCCATTCCGTTCGCGTCCTCGAGGAATTTGGTCTCCGCGCCGCCGATCTCTTTGAATCCTCTGTCATTCTGCGCGAACGAAAAGCGGATGTATTTTGTGAAACCCCGGACGCGAAGCCTTACCTCGCCGGGCGCGATCGGATACGTGCGCGCGATACCTCGGTTGCTTCCGGTCACAAGCCGGATGAACGCCTCGCGGCCTGATCCTGCTGATCTGATCCCGAATTCATAATGCTGGCGCTCATTCAGACGAAGTGTGAGCCCGGCCGTCTCGTTCGGTCTCGCGGGATCGAAATCGAGCGCAACCGTCGCCTCGAAGTCTTTCGGGAGCGATTTGCGTCCGACGTAGACGGGAGGGACTTCCAAGTCGTCCAGTGTGACCGTCGAACCTTTAAGGCGAAGAAATCCCGTGCGTTCGGTCAGGCTCCACCGCGATGCGTCGAGATTGCGGACAAACTCCCACGTCGGCGCCAGATTCGGCGAATTGAAGTCATCGCGCTGCGCCAGAACCGGAACTGTGCCGAACAGAAACGCCAAGATTGTGAACAGAACTTTCATAAATCAAAAAAAGAAAGGAAGGCTGATCTCCAACCTTCCTTCCATTCTCAATCAGTTTCGGGTCCGATTAGAACACGAATCTGAATCCGTATTGAACCTCGCGGCCCGTGTAAGCGGAACGCTTGGCGATGACCTTGCCGAAGTTGACATTGCCGAACGTGAGAATCGGGTTGTCCCAATTGACGTGGTTCGTTACGTTGTAAACTTCGAGACGGAATTCGAGCTTCATCGATTCTCTGATCGCGAATGACTTGCTCAGAGTTGCGTCGGTCTGGAACGTATACGGTCCGGTCAGACCCTCAAAGTAGTACGGGTTTGTCCGACGAACAAGATAGCCCGGATCCGGCACGGCGCTGAAGACGCTCGTGTCGAACCAACGGTCTTTCGTTTGTTCACTGCCTGCGATCCTGGGATCGCCGTTGACGATCATGCTGCCGGTGAACTGGAGCAGACGGCCCGAGTAATACCGGGTCAGATCCGTCAAACGCCATCCGCCGATGATGTAATCTAGAGCCTTCGGCGCGTTCGTGAAGAACTTGCGGCCGCGGCCCAACGGAATTTCCCACGAGATCGTGTTCGTGAAACGATGCTTCGCGGCATCGGTCCGGCGCCACGAGAAGTCGCGGTCATACAGAGCGATGTCGTCGAAAGCTTCAGTCGTCCATTCATCGTTGTAGGCGTATGCCACGGTGAACGTCAGACCCTTGTAATACGGCTGCTGCAACTGGAATTTGTACGACTGTACCTTCGATTTACGCAGATCCGAGTTGATCATGTTGATCGCCTGATACTGCGGGAACGGCCGGAGTAGCTGCGTGATCGCTACCGTCGACGCATTGCGAAGTGCTCCCGGGAAGGTCTGCGGCGTCAGGTAATTCCGGAACGGGTTGGTGACGCTGACGTTCCAAACCGAGCGCGGCGTGTTGTACGTGTAATGCGGATTCCAGGCGTTGATGTCGATCGTCACCGGAAGCCGGTTGCCATAGTTGTAGAACCAGTCGAACGAGAAGATCATCTTGTTCCAGACCTCACGCTGGAACGAAACGGTGTACTTATCGTTCAGCGGCGCTTTCTGGTAATACTGGTCCAGGTTGACCGCGTTTCCGATGTTCGTATACCGTCCGAGAGTCTGTTCGGTCGGCAGCAGAACCGGGTTGAAGGTCGGTCCGGCGGTCGACGGATACGGGTTCGAAAGGGTCGCCAGCGGCTGACCGTTCGAGACGGCCGAGACGAACGTCGTGGTCGAATAACCGGTGTACTGTTCGACGAAATCGCCGAGCGGATCGCGGATACGCGCGGACGGCTGGCTGTAGCGAGCCCAACCGACGCGGAGCGACGATTTCTTGTCGATCTTCAGCGCGAATCCGAAACGCGGCAGCCATTCAGGCTTGCGATCCCACGCTGCACGGTTCTCGCTGTTGGCGAAGATCCACGCGCCGTTGTAGGTCGGCGTCCAGCCCTGCTGGTTCAGAATGTTCTGGACCGCGGTCGGCATGACCGGCGGGGTCGCGACCATTTCCGGGATCGGCTGCGTCAGGTCAAGACGCTGCGAAAGCCGGTTCTGCGCATCGACCGGACCCGGTTCGAATTCCCAGCGCATGCCGAGATTCAACGTCAGGTAGTTGGTGATCTTCCAGTCGTCCTGAACATAAAGCGCATAGCCTTTGTTCACGACTTCCTGGATCGGAACGCGGCGAACGAAGTTGTTCGACGAGGTGCTCGTGCCGTTCGGTTCGAGCACGCCCAACAGGAACGACGCCCAGGGGCTTCCCGACGTCAGAAGTTCCGAAGACGAGGCGCTCTGGCGAATCGCCGTCAGATTCTGGCGGAAGTAGAAGTTGAGCGGCTCGAAACGGGCGCCTTTGCCTTTATCGACACGGTATTCAGCGCCGTATTTGATCGACTGGTCACGCCAGATCGAGTTCACCTTCAATGCGGCGTTATAGCCTTCGGGGTGCTGCCAGAACTCACGACCGGTACGGCCGAGACGGTTCGCGGCACCGCCATTGTAAAGGACGTCGAGCGCCGGGTAGTAGATCTGATCCGTCGTGAACAGCGACGAATAGAACGTGTTGCTTCCCCAGAGGTTCTGCAATCCGTCGGTTCCGAGCAACGCGTCCGGAACGGCCGCTTCGTCGGTCAGGCGGTGATAGCCCGCACGGAAGTTGATGACGTTGGTCGAGTTCAGCGTATAGACGGTGTCCCACGCAAGACTCAATCCGTAACGGTTACTTCCGGTGCGCGGAAACATCAACGAGTCGGTCGGATTCGCTTCGAGAAGATTTGCGCGGAACTGGCCATACGAAAAGTAAGTCTTGAGCTTATCGTTGACATTCCAGTCGACGCGGGTCGAAGCGTTCCAGTATTTAACGTTCTCGGTCTTGGAACCCTGCCAGTTCAGATCATTGCCCGCCAGATTCGGGAGCGGGATCTGCTGGAGCAGCTTTACCGCGACCGGATCGAACATCGCGGACGGGATCACATTGCCGGTGAACTGGGTGCGAATCGAGCTGTTGCTCGTGGAAGTATACGGGTTGTAAACATTGCGTCCCGACTGGCTGAAATCGCCGGCGCGCTCGAGCGCGGTCGGAACGGTGATACGGACCGAGATCGGACGCGCATCTTTCCATTTTTCAAACGACGAAAAGAAGAAGACCTTCTTCTTGATGATCGGTCCGCCGACGTTTCCGCCCCAGATCGTCAGGCTCGTGCCCTTCAATGCCGTCAGATCGGTCGTCGGAAGCCGCGGGATCGTCGGATCGCCGACGGCGTTGAATCTCGGATCGCGTTTGTAGAAATAGGCAGCGCCCTTGAATTTCTCGGTGCCCGATTTCATGTTCAGCGCGATCGTTCCGCCCGAACTGAATCCCTGTTCGGAGTCGACGATGCTGCGGCTGAAGGTCACTTCCTGCACGGCGTCGATCGACGGCGTGTACGCAACCTTGTAGCTCGATGTCAGCGCCGTACCGTTCAACTGCACTTCGTTCGCGCGCGTCGTGCCGCCGCCGGCGTCGAGTTCGTTCGCGTACGCGTGGTGGTACGGGCGGTTTTCGCCGTTGTTGTTCTCGCCGCCGTTGATCGACGGATCAAGCGTGATGATGTTGTACGGGTTGCGGCCGCGAACGGGCATCTGGTCAACGGTTTGATTGTCCAGCGTCAGAGCCGTGCCTGCCGAGTTGAACTGAACGCTGACCGGCGTGTCCTCAACCGTCACAACCGCGGCCACGTCGCCGACAGTCAGTTTGACGTCGACGACCAGATCGCCTTGGATACGAACGACCAGATTCTGCTGAATGGTTTTCTTAAACCCTTCTTTCTCAACAATAACGGAGTAGTTTCCGGGTTCGACGAAATCGAAAACGTAACGACCGTCTGCATTCGTCGTCGCCGTCACTTCAACTTTCGTGCCGTCATTGTGCAGAACGACCTTTGCTCCCGGCACGATCGCTCCGGAATCGTCGGCCACAGTGCCCTCAACTCTGCCGCGGTAATCTTGCGCGAAGACGGCCGAGGCGAGCAGGGCGAAAGAAAAGACGACGATCGCAAGTCGTCCAAATCCAAAAAGTTTCATTTTGAAACCTCCCATCAAATCAAATGTTGTTCAAAGAGAACGAATTGTCCCCTGTAATCAGATTGCGAATTTTGTAATTTCCAGTCCCGAAAGAACTTCCGGGCTGCCAATAGCACGAACAAGCGATATCCAGGATGAATACTGCCACCATAGGGTGTACCGATTTTGGTGGATTGTCAAGTGTTGTTAAGACCAATTTACGCAATTTTTGAAAATTGGTTAAACCAATTGCAAGGATTTTCACGTTCCGAAAAAATAATAAATGTCGGCTTTGCTGAGAGTTAATAGCAACGCGGTGACATTTCTGAGCAAATTTTCCTCGATCGCGAAAATCGACGGGATATGCGATCTGAAGAAAATCGGTTTTACCTATTTAGAAATCCATCCCGATCCTTGTTACCCACATCGGCATCGCGGTGATCGACCCGGCGCTTCGCTCCTTTGTGCCGCGAACTGAGTTGAATATACTTTCATTCCGGGTCACGGATCGCGGTCAGAACCGCCGTCGGACTTTCACCGAGACATGCCGAATTTCACTCCATTCATCAGAATCGCCGAGCGGTCTGACGCCGTGTTGCTGGCGGAACTTGCGTGGACGACGTTTCACGACGCCTTTCACGAACACCCAAAGAATGCGCCCGAGGATATGGCCGAATATATGTCGACGGCTTTCAGCGTAAAGCGTCTCGAAGAAGAGCTTGCAGATCCGAATGCGGTTTTTCTCATCGCGGAGATCGACGGCCGGCCGGCCGGATACGCGAAACTTCTGTTCGGTTATTTTGAAGAGCCGGTGAAAGCGGATCGGCCGGTTGAACTGTGCCGGCTATATTCGGCGACGGAATTTATCGGAAAGGGAATCGGTCGGTCGTTGATGGAAGTGTGTTTGGGAATCGCGCGTGAGCGAGGTTCCGACGTGATGTGGCTGGGCGTTTGGGAGTTCAATCCGAGAGCGCAGCGGTTCTACGAGAAGCACGGGTTCCGCGTTGTCGGCGAACATATCTTCAAACTGGGATCGGATCCGCAGACCGATCTCCTGATGCAGCTCGAACTTTAAGGGCGCTGACCTTCGAGCGAACCTTTCGCCCGCGCCACCAATTCGTCAAAGTGGCGTTCGAGAGCCGCATTGATGCCTCGCAGTCCGGCAACCACGTTCTCGCCCCATTCGACGTATTCGCGTCGCCGCGCGTCCGACCAATCGCTCGGCGGATTATCCACGACATCCGTGATGTTGCTGATCTTGTCGGCGAGTTTCACTTGCTTGGCGCCGTTCGAAAGATGCGGCGCGTGTTCAACCTGCAGCTGTTTCCGCTCCGCCTTCGGCAACGACTTGTCGTCGGTAACCTCGAGAACGATTTCGCAAACCCGCGGCCCGAACCGTTCGCTGATCTCCTCGGCGGTCGTCTCGGTATCCTCGATCG
>JAKOSS010000776.1 GCA_029777145.1 Acidobacteriota bacterium
GCCGCGATCGCCGAGATCAGCGGTCCGAACGTCAGGTTGAACGGAAAATTCCACGGCGAAATGATGAGACACACGCCTTTTGGTTCGTATTTGATCCGCGACGTCGATCCGAACAGCGACAGCGGCGTCGCCACACGCTCGGGTTTGAGCCATTTGCGGAGGTGCCGCGCGGCGTGCTTCGCTTCAGACGTCACCGGAAAAACCTCGGTCAGATCGGTTTCGGCCGGAGCCTTTCCGAGATCCGCAAGACACGCGTCGCGGATCGCTTCGCGATAATCGACTTCGATCGCGCGGCGAAGCCGGCGGATCTTTTCGCGCCGTTCACGCCAGCCGGTGTTCCCGACCGAGTACTGGTTCGCCGACTGAAGATCGAAAACGCGTCCGAAGTCTGAGTTTGCCGCAGTGCTCATTCGCTTTGCCTCACATGTGAATTATCACAATAAGGTGGTGATTTTGTTAACTTGCAACGGCAAATTTTGTGACTTCCGGCGCGTTTGGCGGTGCACAGAACGGGTTTGTTCTTCGTCCCGTGATGCGATCCGTCGCAAAACGGCTGGCTTCGGCTTTTCCCGCACCGGCACCAAAGAAAATCCTCGCCCTTCTCAAAGGACTCGATCGACGGCTCGGGAACCGTCGTGTCTGCCTTCACGAAGCCCCGCGAGATCTCGCTTCCTTCCCTGTCCGAAGCGATCACCGGATAAAAGTAGCTGGCGGCCCATCCGTCCCTCGGATCGTTGACAAGGCCGAGCGACGTCGGGAATCGGCGGGTAAATTTCGCAGTGCCGAACAGTTGGTCCCAGATCGAGAACATGTTGCCGTAATTTCCGTTCGGATCGCTTATTCGGTCGATCATTGACTTTCCGTGATGAGCGTAATGGAAGGCCGGCGTGACGAAGATCCGTTCGAGCACGGCGACGATCGGGCCGAGAATACGAACGCGATAGAGCGGTTCGTCCCAACGGATCCGGCTGTGCGAACCGATGATGATGATCTGCTTCAGGATCAGGCCGATCGCGACCGCCTTCAATCCGCCGAGGAAGATCGCGAGCCCGACCCACCAAATGTTGGGCATCAAGAGGTAGTAAAGCCCGGCGTTGCGGTAAGAAACGAAGAAGCCCATTTCCTCGGCCTGATGGTGCGGCCGGTGAAGCTTCCAGAGAAAATCATACTCGTGCCCGAACCGGTGATACCAGTATTGGAGAACGTCGTCGACGAGCAGGTAAACGACAAGTGCCGGAAGAATGCTGAACGCAGCGATCGATCCCTGAAGACCCGGAGCAAGGCGCTGACCGGCAAAAAATGCCGCAAAAACGATCAGCGGCTTGATCAGGAATGAGAGGACCGCAAATCCGCCGACCTCTTGGATCCAGTCGCTTGCGGTTCGCCGGCTCGACGCGAGATACCCCGCGGCCGATTCAAGGACGCAGAAAAGAATCACGATCCCCAGGACGATGTAGGAATCGAGATTTTCGATCCCGAAGAGAGGCTCATTCATGGTCAAAGTGGAACCCGGCAAATCGGAAAGATCGGAGGCAGACAGAAAAAGGCGTCCCGGCTAATTTCGATCTACCCCCCAATAAACCGAATCGACGCGAGACGCCTGGCAAACGTTTTTCATTTGGCCAAACGTATTCTGCTACCAGTGGTAACAGCTTGTCAAGCGCAGTTCAATTGGCGTTGTGCTACTATTTCCGCGATGAACCTTACACGAAGAAGACGGACAAAGTCCGACGGCGCCCCTCACGGTCGCGAGCAGGTCCGCGAAGCGATCCTGGCGGCGACCGAAAAGCTCATGATGTTGCGGTCCCCAAGCGAGATCTCGGTTCGTGAGATCGCGGCGGCGGCGAACGTCAAACACCCTTTGATCTACCGGCATTTCGGATCGAAATACGCGCTGTTCATGGCCGCCACGGAGCGCTATATCGAGTCGGCGAAAGCGGTTGCGGCTCCGATCTCGCGGCTCGACGGAAACGTCGGCGTGCTTTTTGATACCTTCGCAAGCAACCGCTGGCGACAGATCACGATGGCCCGCGCGATGATCGACGGGATCGACCCGAAGCTGATCCAGAGCCAGTTTCCGGTGATGCGGCGCCTCGTTGAACTGCTCGATGATCGCCTCAGGGATCGTGAGATCCCGTGCAACCATGATCCGAAGACATTGGCGATGGCGTTGGGCGGACTGGCGATGGGCTGGATCCTTTTTGCTCCGTTCCTGAAGGCGTCGACTGACTCTGAAGAACTGACAAACGAAGAAATGAACGTGAAGGCGGTCGCGATCCTCGAAGAATTCGTCGAAAAGATCTGCTGACGCGTCAGAACCGGTGGACGAGCGCGTTGCAGTGCATGCCGGCGCCGACCGAGGCAAACACTGCGGTGTGCCCTTTCCTGATCGAATAACCGTCGAGATCATCTTTTCGGATCAGATCGAGCATCGTCGGGATGGTTGCGACCGAAGTGTTGCCGAGAAACTGGATCGTCATCGGAAGCTTGCCGGTGAAAAAGTCCGCATCGACGTTCCACGAATCCGAAAGGTGCGACGCGATCGCATGCACGAGTTTTTCATTCGCCTGGTGAAAGAGAAAGATATCGACGTCTTCGGGCCCGATCCCGGCGCGATCGAGAGCGTCACTGACCACCTTCGGCACCCACGTCGTCGCATATCTATAAACTTCCTTGCCGTTCATCTTGAACCAGCAATTCCCGCCGAGCTTCGGATTGTTCGACTTTCCGAGATAGATGTTCGCAATGTCCTTCTGGGCATGCGAAAAGGTCGCGTGCGACATGACGCCGGCGCCGTTGTCAGAACGTCCCAGAACGGCGGCGCCGCAACCGTCGGCAAGGATCATCGAATCGAGATCGTGCGGATCGAGAAGCCGTGACGCGATCTCGATCCCGACGACGAGCACGTTGTCGGCGTCGCCCGCGGCGATCGCCTGATGCGCCTGGATCACGCCCTGAACCCAACCCGGACACGCGAAAAGAACGTCGTAGGCAAAACAGCGGTGATTGGCGATTCCGAGTTCGTTCTTGAGATACGCCGCCATGTTCGGAACCGTGTGAAACTCGCGTTCGCCGATCAGCATGTTGCCGGCGTTGTGCGCGACGATGATCCCGTCAAGGGCCTCGGGATCGATCCCCGCGTCTTCGATCGCGATCCGTGCGGCGTCGGTCATCAGCGGCCGGGAATCCTGGTCGAACGGCACGTAGCGGCGTTCGCGGATACCCGTGATCGCCTCGAGTTTCATCGCCGCGTCGCTTCCCTGCCGTTCGAGTTTCGTTCCGCTCTTATCGAAAAACACGTTGTCCGCGAACGCCTCGTTCGGGACGACGAGTTCGGGAAGGACGCTTCCGGTGCCGGTGATTTTGGCCATAGCATTTAGGATTCGGGATTGGGGAATTCGGATTTGGGATTTCGATCCGTGAAACGGCAAACGATCGCGGCTCAGATCCGCAGTCACAAATCCGAGATCCGAAATGTCGCAACCATTCCGTTCGGCCCGACCGCCCAGATTGCCGACCTTCCTTTCGCCTGAACGGCGTTGTAGTTAGACGTGTCGAGCGGTTTCCAGGTCAGGCCGCCGTCGCGCGAGATGTCCGATCCGTTTGTTCCGACGGCAATGATCGTCTTTTTGTCGACGTACGCCGCGCCCGATCGATATCCGCTCAGACCGCTGCCGGCCGTCCAGGTTTTGCCGCCGTTTCTCGTAACGGCGACGGTCGATGCGGTATCGCCGGGTTTCTCATAATTGCCACCGACGACGATTCCGTTCAGCGCGTCGTAAACCGCGATCGAAAAGATGCCGGCGCCCGCCGATCCCTTCACGATCGGGGTGTCGGAAACCGCCCAGGTCGCGCCGCGATCGGTCGATCGAAAAACACGCGCCGCGTTGCCGCCGGAAACCAAATATGCCGATTTCGCGCCCTTCGAGATGATGCATGTGCCGCTCGCCGCAAACGCCGCTTCGCCCTCGGCCGTCGCCGGCATTTTCGACGTGTCGACCGGATTCCAGGTCGTGCCGTCGGTCGTGCGTATCAGAACGAAACGGCCGTCGACCGGATCGCTCATCGCGATCCCGTTGTCCTTGTCCCAAAACGCGAGCGCGTCAAAAAAGGCCTTTTCATTCGTGTTCTTGAACTGCAGGTTCCAGTTCTTCCCGCCGTCCGTGGTTTTGTAGATCCGCGAACTCTCGCCCGGACCAATGCTCAATATATAGGCCGTATTCTCGTCGAACGCTTCGATATCGCGAAAATCGAGCTTTTCCGCATCGGGCACCTTTCCGACCGTCCATGATTTGCCGGCGTCGATCGTGCGGATCACGGTTCCGCCGGTGCCGCTCGCCCAGATGACGTTCTCGCTGACGACCGAAAGCCCGCGAAAGCTCGCTTTCGTGTCAATGTTTTGTTTCTGCCATTGAGCATGAACCGTCGCTGCCAGGATCAGCGCCACCGCGCACGACATGAATTTTTTCATGCTGACCAATATAGTCCGAGAGTCAGGATTCGCCAAATTCGGCGGAGGATTGCCGATTGTCCGCGGCAATGCTATCTTGTCTTTTTTCAAAACTAACAATCGAGGACAAGTCATTGAAAAACCTAATAATTCTGGCACTCGCGACGTTGGCGTTCGCGGCCTGCAGTTCCACTCAACCGGCGGCGAACAATGCGTCGAATACGACCGCGCCGGCCAACAAATCAAACGCTTCGGCTCCGGCCGCGGCGACCCCGGCGTCGAACGCGAACGCGAATTCGAACGCTAACAAGTCGGCCGATCTGGCCGCGAAAACCGAAGACTCCGCGCCGAAGCGCATCATGTTCGCAAAAGGCACGGTCGAGAGCGTCGAAACCGTGACGCTCGCGCCGGGCGCGACGAAGCAGTTCATTCTCGGGGCGACGGGCGCACAGACCCTGTTCATCACGCCTGGCAGCGATCAGCTGACGTTCCGGATCGTGCGCGGGATCGCCGGCGAATTGATCAAAGCGGATGACGGAACATACTCCGCCGAGACCAAGGGCAACAACGGCGTCAAAGGCGACATCGTCTTCGAGGTCAAGAATCCGACGAAAACCGAGATCAAGTCGAAGCTGACGATCGCGATCGAAGATTTCGCGGATTAACGACGAACCCGCACAACCTGGCGCCTTCGTGTCTCCGCGGTCACCGACCGGCCGCGGCAGACGCGAAGGCGTTCGCGTTTTCTGACTTCCCGAACAGGTTGAATAATCGCCCGTTGCAAAGTAAGATTCACCTGTTCTTTTCCATCGCGCTTCGCGGGTAAAAAAATATGTCATTCTTCCCGATCCCGAGCATGCTGCTGAGGCAGCTGTACACGAACAATAGTCTGAAAAATACGGCCGACGGCGTGCAGTTTGCGCTCAAAAACCGGCTCAGCGACGGTGAGTTCAGCGAGCTAAACGGCATTCGGATCGACGGCCACGACGTGCCGCTCGAATCGGTCTCGCTCGACCTCGGAGACGGAGTTTTCGTTCCCGCGACCGCGGTCCGCGACGTCGCGTTTCCGTTGCGAAAAGTTCTGTTCGTCCGCTGTGCCGGCACGATGCTCGAGAACGGCAAGCACAAGATCCGGATCGCCTTCAAGGCGAAGCCGTTCGGATCGCTGAAGTTCGACGTCGAGGATTCGATCGCCGAAACCGAAAGCCTCGAAGTGCGCATTCCGCGCGACGAGCACGACGATTATTCCGAGTCGGCGATCAAGGCGCGGCAGGCGTTCGTCGAGCAGTATTCCGGCGCGAAGCTCGAGCACCTCACGCACTATTCGATCGACCCGCACACGACCGCCGGCAATTGCGAGAACTTTACCGGCGTCGCGCAGATCCCGATCGGATTCGCCGGACCGCTGAAGGTCAACGGTGAGTTCGCGACCGGCGAATATCTGATCCCGCTGGCGACGACCGAAGGCACGCTGATCGC
>JAKOSS010000777.1 GCA_029777145.1 Acidobacteriota bacterium
CTGATCGCCGCGTACTTTTCGCTCATCTTGTCACCGTCGGAACGGATCCGTTCACCGGCTCGGAATGACGCATCGAGAACGCCGCTGCGAGCAATATCGGCAGCGCGACCGCAAGAATCAGCCAAATTATGAAGTGCCGCCGGCGATGTGAGCGTCTCATTCGTTGTTCTCCTTCTTGCCCTTGATAATGCGGACCGCGAGCATCGGCCAGAAAACGATCGTTCCGAAGAGGATCAGAAACCGGAAGAAATATCCGGTCCCGCGCGCCGCCGGATCGAATCTGCCGATGGCGAACGTCACGAACCACAGTGCGAAGACGAGTCCGAGCACGGCGTACGCCATTGCGGTGTAAACGATGATTTCGGCGATCAGCATGTATTTCAGTGTGCCGACACTTGTCGTTTCCCCAAGTTCATTTTCTCACGCAAAGATCGCGGAGATCGCGGAGTTTGAACAAAACACGATGTCGTCCTATTCCCCCGATTGCTGGAGCAGTTTGGCGACGAGTCCCGTCCAGCCGGTCTGGTGGCTCGCGCCGACTCCGCGGCCGTTGTCGCCGTGGAAATATTCGTAGAAGAGTACCTGGTCGCGCCAGTTCGCGTCGTTGCGGAATTTCTCGATGTCGCCGAAAACCGGACGCGCTCCCGATTCGTCCTTTAAGAAGATCCGCGACAGCCGACGCGAAAGTTCCTGCGAAATCTGCCAGAGATCGAGCATTTGGCCGGATCCGGTCGGGAATTCGACCTTAAGATCGTCGCCGTAGAAATGATGAAATTTCTGAAGCGATTCGATCAGCAGGTAATTGACCGGCATCCAGATCGGGCCGCGCCAGTTCGAATTTCCGCCGAAAAGCCCCGTCGACGATTCCGCCGGTTCGTAGTCGACGCGGTGTTCGCTGCCCTTGACGTTCAAGACATACGGATTGTCGGCATGATAGCGCGAAAGAGCACGGATGCCGAACGGCGAAAGGAACTCAGACTCGTCGAGCATGACCTTCAGGATCCGCTCGAGCCGTTCGCGGAACGCGATCGAAAGCAATGTCCGACCGTTGTTCTGCTCGACGTTCGCCGTCAGGTGCGGACGGTTCGTGATGAACCACTCGAACCGCTGTTTGAAATCCGGCAGCGCATCGAGTGTCTTCGAATCGATCGTCGCAACCGCGAACAGCGGGATCAGCCCGACCATCGAGCGCACCTTGAGCGGCATGTTGCCGTGCTCGTGCAAATGAAGAACGTCGTAGTAGAAACCGTCCTCGTCGTCCCACAGCGAGATGCCCTCGTCGCCGATGTTGTTCATCGCGTCGGCGATGTAAATGAAGTGTTCCCAGAACTTGGTCGCGACATCCTCGTACGAGTCGTCCGACGCGGCGAGCTCGAGCGCGATCGCGAGCATGTTCAGGCAGTACATCGCCATCCAGCTCGTGCCGTCCGACTGCGCGAGGCGGCCTCCGGTCGGCAGCGGCTGCGAGCGGTCGAAGACTCCGATGTTGTCGAGGCCGAGAAATCCGCCTTCGAAGACGTTCATGCCTTCGGCGTCCTTGCGGTTCACCCACCAGGTGAAGTTCAGCAGCAGCTTTTGGAAGATCCGCGCCAGGAACTTCGTATCGCCTTTGCCGGATCGTTTCTTGTCGATCTGATAAACACGAAGCGCGGCCCAGGCGTGGACCGGCGGATTGACGTCGCCGAAAGCCCATTCGTAGGCCGGAATTTGTCCGTTCGGGTGCATGTACCATTCGCGGAGCATCAGGATCAGCTGTTCCTTCGCGAATTCGGCGTCGACGAGCGAGAGCGGGATCGCGTGGAATGCCAGATCCCACGCTGCGTACCACGGATATTCCCACTTGTCGGGCATCGATATGATGTCCGCGTTGTTGAGATGGCGCCATTCCGAGTTCCGGCCTTTGCGCCGCGAATCGGGCGGCGCGGGCTGCGACGGATCGCCTTCGAGCCAGCGTTCGACGTCGAAATGGTAAAACTGCTTTGACCAGAGCATGCCCGCCAGTGCCTGCCGCATAACGTCTTTTGCGTCGGCCGAAAGTTCCGATGGGATGATCTCCGCGTAGAATTCGTCGGCTTCCTTCTGCCGCATTTTGAATACTTTGTCGAAATCCTTGAACTCGTCACTATGATCGGACGCCGCCAGCCGGACCCGAACTTCGGCCGATCCGCCCGCCGGAACGTTGAGCGCATAGTTTGCCGCGGCTTTCGTGCCGAGTTTCGAAGGGTTGACTGCGGACGCGACGCCGTGAACGACATAGTCATTTATGCCGTCTTTGACGAATTCGGTTTCGTTTTTCGCGCCGAACAGTTTGCGTTTGTTGGTGTTGTTCTCGCAAAAGAGAAGTTCGTCGGCAGATTCACAGTAAAGCCTGAATTCCCCGTCGATCAAGATCGCGTCTTTGCCGTCCGCACTCATCCGCGGGATCGAACCAATCGCATCCCAACTCCATGTATTGCGGAACCAAACGGTCGGAAGAACGTTGATCCGCGCGTCCTCGGGGCCGCGGTTATGGACGGTTATCTTCGCGAGAATGTCGTCGGCGCCGGCCTTCGCGTATTCGACGACGACGTCGAAATACCTGTTTTCGTCGAACGCGCCCGTATCGAGCAATTCGACCTCGCCGGCGAGTTTTCCGGCGTTGCGGTTCGCCTCGATCAGTTGCGCGTACGGAAATTCGTTCTGCGGGTACTTGTACAGAAAACGCATGTACGAATGCGTCGGCGTCGAATCCTGGTAGAAGTAGTATTCCTTGACGTCCTCGCCGTGATTTCCCTCGCTTCCGGTAAGTCCGAAAAGTCGTTCTTTGAGGATCGGATCACGCCCGTTCCACAGCGCGATCGAGAAACAGATGCGCTGTTCGGCGTCGCTGATACCGGCCAGTCCGTCCTCGTTCCAGCGGTACGCGCGCGACCTTGCGTGATCGTGCGGAAAGTAATCCCACGCCGAACCGTGCGGCGAATAATCTTC
>JAKOSS010000778.1 GCA_029777145.1 Acidobacteriota bacterium
CGAAATCTCACACGGCGTGGGCGGTGGTCAGTGGTCGGTGGTCGGTGGTCGGTGGTCGGTGGTCAGTGGTCAGTGGTCGGTGGTCGGTGGTCGGTAGACAGAACCGGGAGCGGTCGCGACGGGCAAATGTAACCAAAGAACACACGGCCAATCGCAAATCGTAACTGGAATTGACCTCCAAATGCTTGTTTTGCAACGAGGGGCCGTGAAAGTGCCACACGTGATATATTTTTGTCCACGGGCGATATATTTTTGTCCAAACGCGATAAACTTTTGTCCACGCGCGATAGTTTTTTGTCCAAACACGATAGTTTTTTGTCCACGCGCGATAGTTTTTTGTCCACGCGCGATAAACTTTTGTCCACGCGCGATAGTTTTTTGTCCACGCGCGATAAACTTTTGTCCACGCGCGATGGTTTTTTGTCCACACGCGGTGGTTTTTTGTCCACGCGCGATGGTTTTTTGTCCACGCGCGATAGACTTTTGTCCACACGCGATAAACACTTATCCATACGCGATGGCCACCCGGTCTCTGCCGCTCATGCGAATTTTCGATTTTGGATTTTTGATTTGCGATTGGTCTTTGCTTCTGACCACCGCCCACCGAACTCATTTACGATTTTCGATTTGCGATTTGCGATTGGTCTTTGCTTCTGACCACTGACCACCGAACTCATTTGCGATTTTCGATTTGCGATTTGCGATTGTCGTGAGTTCTTCCGGCTTACTGCTTACTGCTCACCGCTCACCGGCCACTGCTCACCGTCGCCGGCCGCGTGAACGCGGAACTCCAAACACCGGCCACCGACCACTGACAACCGACCACCGCCCACTGACCACTGTCCACTGCCCACCGGCCACTGACCACTGACCACCGTCCACTGACCACTGCCCACGGCTTCTCACATTTTCCAGAAGATCGGGACGAGGTAGATGGCGACGGCGAAGACGACGATCGTCAGGAAGGTTCCGATCTTGACGAAGTCCATGAACGTATATCGGCCGGGCGTGTAAACGAGGATGCACGCCGGTTCGAGCGGCGTGATGAACGAGAACGAGGCGGCATACGTGATCGCGACCGCGAAGGTTCGCGGATTGAGTCCAAGCGCGACCGCCGTCTTGACGGCAACCGGAAGCACGACGAGCGCCGCGGCCTGGTTCGACATCGGCTGCGTCAGCGCAACCGTCAAGGCGAAAAATCCGGCGAGCACGGCGATCGGCCCGAATTGCTCGAAATACCTGACAATCAGATCCGCCAGAAAGACGTCCGTCTTTGTCTGCTCCATCGCGACGCCGAAACTCATCATGCACGCGATCAGAACGAGCAAACGGAAATCGATCAGCGAATATAGCTCGGCATAACGCACGGTCTTTGTCGCCAGCAATAGAAGGACGCCAAGCAGGACGGCAACCGCCAGCGGCACCTCAAATCCGACGACCACTTTCGTCAGCGATAGCGCGAGAAAAAGCCCGAACGCCGCGATCGCCCATTTGCGCTTTTCGATCCGCATCGCGCCCTTGGAAAGATCTTCGAGCAGCAGAACTTCACCGTCTACGACCAGCGGCTCGACGCGTCGACGCCTTCCCTGGACGAGCAGCACGTCGCCGAATTCGATCTGCACTTCGCTCAGTTTGTCGAGGAATGTCTGCCCATGGCGATTGATCGCGAGCACCGTCAGATTGTAGCTTCGCCGAAAGTCGAGCGTCCTGAGCGTTTGCCCGACGAACGTCGAATCACGAAGCACCAGAACTTCGAAAAGCTCGACGCCGGCGCCCTCGAGCATGTCGTCACCGGCCGTAAAATCGGCCTTGATCTCGAGTCCGGCCTGCGTTTTGACATTGAGCAGATCGCCGATCTTTCCTTCGACGATGAGCAGATCATTGAGCTGGATGCGATCGCGCGGTCCCGGAACGATCCTTTCGGAATTCTTGCCGCGGATGATACCGAGAACATTGAGATCGAGTTCGTGGGCGAGATCAGCTTCGCCGAGGGTCTTGCCGATCAGATGCGAACCCGGCAGAACGACGAGTTCGGAAACGTATTCGCGAATATGATACTGCTCGGTCAGCGATTCCTCGCCGCCGCGCGTCGGAAGCATCTTGCGTCCGAGCGTCAGCATGTAGACCATTCCGACCGCGACCGTGATGACGCCGACCGACGTCAGTTCGAACATCGAAAAGCCTTCCATCCCGTAGCGCTGCATCGCGCCCGAGACGGCCAGGTTCGTCGAGGTACCGATGAGCGTGCAGCTGCCGCCGAGAATCGCGCCGAAGGCAAGCGGCATGAGCAACTTCGACGGCGGGATCTTCGCCCGCTCGGAGAGTCCCATGACGACCGGCAGGAACATCGCGGTCGTCGTCGTGTTCTTGAGGACGGACGCGGAGATCGCGGCAACCGCCATGATCAGCGCCGTCAGCATGAACTCGTTTCGGCCGGCAACGCGATAAAGTCTTCGCCCGATGAGATCGACAAGTCCCGTCTTGACCAATCCGCCGGTAAGCACGAAGAGACCGGCGATCGTCACGATCACGTTGTCGCCGAAACCTGACAGTCCCTGATTGACCGAAAGGACGCCGCTCATGACGAGCGCGATGACGAGGATGATGCCGACGACATCCACGGGGAGTTTCTCGGTTCCGAAGAGAACGAGAGCGAGTCCGAGCAAGCTCAGGACGATGATGACGTCGGCGGGCATGGAAAGAGAATAAATGAAAACTTCAATTTTTGGAAGAATTAGAGCGACTGCAACCGGCCCATTAAGTTCACTGCCCGCGAAATTTCGCGAATTGGCGCCAACCGACAGAACGGGATCGTGCGGCGTGACTAATTCATGAGCCGAGCTGAGAGGCGGCAAATCGCGGCACCGGATCTTATCGATGGCAATCCGCAGGCAGAATCTACGATCGGGTGGTCAGTTTTCAACGAAAATTGATGTCGTACCAGGCTTTTATGCGTGAAAGATACTCTCGGACCCACGCGTAGCGTTCACCGAGATATTCCCGCCGCTTCGCGTCGACACCGACGGCGTCGATGCCGAGATTTTCGCAGAGATAAAGCGACCGTCCGAGATGATAATCCTGCGTCACGACGATCGCCTTTTCCACGCCGAACACTTGCTTTGCACGAATGCAGCTTTCGTAGGTGCGCGTTCCGAGCGCGTCGATGATCAGATCCGACTCGGGAACGCCGAGTTCGAGCGAGAGCTTTCGCATTGCCTCGGGCTCATCGTTTCCGCCGCTGAGCAGCAGTTTCGCCGTTTTTCCGGACTTGTAGAGTTCGACGCCGGTCACGACCCGGTCGTAAAGCGTGTTCGACGGCCCTTCGTCCTTATCGACCCGCGCTCCGAGCACGATCGCCACCGGATAATCACCGGCAACATTCTCGACGTTGAACAGCCTGCCTTTTGAAAACGAGGAAACACGCAGATTGATCGCCACGACCGCGACAAGTGCGATGACAATGAGAAAGAGCAGGATCAGTAGAGCAAGTTTCATTCGGGTAGAGAATCGATTATCTCACCTGATGTCGGGACAGAGCGAATGTTCGTTTTAACGGACCCAAAAACAACGTGACTCTCGTTCAAGACTTTCGGTACATCTGCAGGTCAGGAAGGGTTGCTTTGCGCCCGCGTGGCCTTGCAAATACTCAACTGAAGGAATTGATGGGGCAATTTAATGGAATTTTGCGTCGAATACCAACATCAGGCGGGCGCAGAGCAACCCTTCCTGACCTGCGAACGGAATGGCCATGTTGAATGAAGTGCCGCGGACGACGCAGCCACGGCACTAATTCTTTACAGCGAACAACCGCCAGTCTTCGGGAGGATTCCCCAGCGAACATCGGCCCCATTCGACGAATGAGATGCCCGAACCCGCAACCAGGTCCTTGACGGTCCGCGAGACGAAGATCTCGCCTTCGGCCGCCGTTTCGGAGATCGCTTTCGCCAAGCCGACTGCCGGTCCCGAGTAGTGTTCTCCGCGGATCTCGCATTCGCCGGTGTGTAGTCCGGTTGAGACTGCAATTCCGAGGCGCTTTGCGGAGTCGTTGATCGCCACCGCGCAGCGGATCGCGCGCGCCGGGCCGTCGAACGCGGCGACAACTCCGTCGGTATTGATCGAAACTTCGTTCCCTTTGAACAGTTCGATCTGTCGTCTCACGAAAAATCCGGCGCGATTCATGAGATCAGCCTTGTTTTCCACGCCGATCATGCGAATGCTGAGCACCGTCGCGAGCACCCGGTCGATCTCATTCGAGTGCCGCATCCCCGTCAGAAACTCCTCGATCTCATCAAGAATTTCTTCCTGGGCACCGACGAACGGCAGGTGATCGATTCCGGGAAATTCAACATATTTGCTGCCCGGGATAAGATCCGCAACGTACCTTCCCTCTTCGACCTTGAGACAAAGATCGCCGGTACGATGGATGACGAGCGTCGGAACATGCACAAGCGGCAGGACGTTGCGGACATCGATCTGGGCATTCATCTCGGTCAGCGCGACGGCCGCGCCGGGACTCGCGCCGTTCCGCAGATACTCCGCCCACCACGAGCGGAATTCATCGTCGTCGACCATTGACGGCGCGCGGGCTTCGATCCCGACCGGCTTTCCCCAGTCGCTGCGCATTCGCGCGTAAAACCGTTCGTGCTCATCCGGCTCCGCACCCCACGGATAGTCCTCGTCCTTGAGCCGCTTGGCGTACGTTCCGATCATAACGACTGCTGACGTCCGCTCCGGATAGGTCGCGGCAAACAGCGAGCACATCGGCCCGCCTTCGGAAACCCCGATCAGGACCGCGCGTTCGGATCCGACCGCGTCCATCACGGCGTGCACGTCTTCCATGCGCTGTTCGAGCGTCGGCAATTCAGACAACGGAACGCGATCCGAAAGTCCGGTGCCGCGTTTGTCGAAAAGGATCAACCGCGAGAACGACGCCAATCGGTTCAGGAACGATGCGAAAAGTTGATGTTTCCAAAAGTACTCGAGGTGCGAGACCCAGCCCATGACAAAGACCACATCGATGTCGCCGTCCCCAACGACCTGATACGCGATGTTGACGTCGCCGTTCTGGACATAGCGCGTTTCCGGCACGGCCGCCGGCAAGGTTCGCGGCGCCGGAGCGCTTGTCAGCGCGGCGATCGGTTCACTCGCAGGCTCGATGGCAGATTCCGTTTCCCGCACAAAGACTCGCGCGGTCGTCCGTTCGGTCGTGACCGTTTCAATTGCTGTCGCCGGATCGCTGACGGTTGCGACGAAACGATAGCCGAATTTCGGCACGGTCTCGATGAAACGGTCGTCCGCGGAATCGCGAAGCACGCGCCGCAGGTATGAAATATTCTGCGCGAGATTGTTCTCTTCGACGAAAGAGTCCTCCCAGATCTCCTTCATCATTCTCTCTTTAGACAGCACGCGGCCGCAGTTTTGGACAAGCAAGAGCAGAGTGTCGAAGATCTTCGGCGCGAGCGAGACCGGCTTGTCGCTGTCAAACAGCAGACGTTCGCGGGCGTCCAGCCTGAAGGTCCCGAAGCAATAAATTTCGTCGTCGAGCTCGATCATCTTGAAGTCTTCATAATTTCTTCAGGAAAACTTCAGAGATTCCTAAAGAACTGAAACGCGCAAAGACGATACAACTTGAATGCGCGGCATTGGGATGGGGAGATTTTAAACGAATACTCGCGAAACGCAAGAAAAATTGCCGCGACCGATCGTATGGTTCCAGCCGTCGCAAATCAGTTTATGAAGATTCTCAGATCGCGGGAGATCGTCATCGAGTTCGAGCGGGTGCAGTTGATCACGAAGAAGGCGAAGACCCGCGTGGTCTTGTGCACCGAATGCGGATCTGAGACCGATTTCGTCTCGCTTCGCGACGCCGCCGAATTGTTCGACACCGAGATCGATCTGCTGACCTCATTCATCGCAGCAAACGGTTGTCACTTCCGCACCGACTCTGTCGGATCGCCGTTCGTTTGCATTCACTCGTTGCTCGACGCGATGCGGCGGCAATCGTTGGGCAACCCGAATTCGGTTGGACCGGAGTTGAACGGACTTACGAATTGACGGGAACAACTTCCGAGCGGTTCGGGCGTCCGCGGACCCGAGCGATCAAACAAAAACTTCACGAAATCTTCAGAAAAAGCTAAAGACTGCCGGCCAACAGAAAAGCTATCGTCGGGACATTGAACATTCACAAATTCAATTTTCAACGGCAAAAAGGAGAAAACATTATGAAATTCAATCGATCAGCATCAATCACATTCGCAATTGCATTTGCGGTCGCCGCTGCGCTTCAAACATTCGCGGCTCCGGTCGTACGCCAGGGTTCCGGGGCAAATGCGGCGGCTCTTCAGGCGATCGTCGACCTGTTCCGTTCGGATCTGGGCGGTTCAAACAACGGCGTCGGCGGTTCGTTTACAAGCGGCCGGCGCGAGATAAATTGGGACGGCGTACCTGATTCTTCCTCATTGCCGAACTTCTTCCCCGGCGATTTTTTCAATGTGACTAGCGCGCGCGGTATTGTTTTCGGGTCGCCGACATCCAACAGCAATGCGAACGGGAATTTTATGGTCAGCGCAACTGCGGCTTCTGGAACAGCGGTGCGGTTCGCAAATATCGATCCGAGCTATTCGTCAATTTTTCAAACTTTTAGTTCAGAGAGACTCTTTGCGGTCCGCGCAACAAATCAACAATCAAGTGCATTGTCGATTCAGTTCTTCATTCCAGGAACGGAAATTCCGGCGACCGTAAAAGGATTCGGCGCAGTTTTCTGCGATGTTGATGTCAATACGAACGTCATCATCCGCGTTTACGGTACGAACGGAAAACAATTGACAACTTCTGCCAATGCAGTTTCGGCGGCAAACAACGGTCTGTCGTTTTTCGGGATTTCATTCAATGCAGGTGAAAGGATCGCGCGGGTCGAAATTCTGGTTGGAAATGGATACTTGGGATCGGGCGTGATTGACGGAACAAACGGCGTTGATCTAGTCGCTATGGATGATTTCATTTACGGCGAACCGCGTGCGATGCAGTATCACCCGTCTGATTTCGATGGTGACGGTACGGCCGACCGCACGATGTTCCGTC
>JAKOSS010000779.1 GCA_029777145.1 Acidobacteriota bacterium
CATACGACGGACTCGATTCAACCGCGCCGATATCGACATTCGCCCCGGCCTTTGCGGGCGGATTTGCCGGGCGCAGAGCGCCGCGCTGATCGACGTTGACGTTGATCGGCGGATTGTTCGTCGAGCAGGAACTGTCGAGGACGCATCCCTGGCCGCCGCCGAGCGCGGGCGAGCCCGAAAGCGGGACGTAAGTCAGGCCCAGGCCACCGTAAAATCCGAGCGGGGAAAGGACCGGATCCTGTCCCGTGATGTCGCTCGCGACCCAACCGGTGCTGGTTCCGACGGTCTCGATAAGATTGTTTCCCTCGGAGACGAACGCGCCGGTGATGTCCTCCGTTCCTGAAGCGCCGTTGTTGTTCGCGACAATGCTGTTGCGGATCACGCCGGTCAGGTTGGCCGTCGATTTGTGAATCCCGCCGCCGTTGTTCGTCGACGTGTTCCCGACGATCGTGACGTTTGTCAGCAGCAACGTCACGCCGTTGTAGTAAATGCCGCCGCCGCTTCCGCCCGGAGCGTTGTTTCCGGTCACCGTCCAATTCGTAATGCGGACATTGCCGTTCGCCATGATTCCGCCACCGCCGGTGGTCCCTCCGCTGGTATTGTTCATGACCGTCGAACCGTTGATCGTCAGCGTACTCGTCGAAAAATTCTGCATCACCCCGCCTGACGACGGCGAAGTGTTGTTTGAGATGACACAATTGTTGACCGTCAATGTTCCCGGTACCGTTGGCGAAGTACTTGAGGCGTTATTGGTTGCGCCGCCGTTGTTTGCGGTGTTCCCGGTGATGACGAGATTGTTAAGCGTTAGATTTCCGCCGACATTGTAAATGGCGCCGCCGCGGCCGGTGTTCAGGGTTCCGGCCCCGTTGCCGTGCGTGAACGTCGCATCGTTGATCGTCGCGGTGACATTGGCGCCGGTCGAGATTATCCGGTTTGTGCCGTTTCCGTCGAACGTCAGCATATCGGCGCCGGTGCCGTTGATCGTGAGCGTTCCGTTGCTGGCGATAACGACCTCGCCGAGTGTCAGCAAAACGGTCTGAGGTGTCGCGAAAACCGCCGGATCGAATTCGACGACGTCGTCGGTTGCGGCGGCGTTGGCGGCCGCGACCGCTTCACGGAACGAGCAATCGCTGTCGCACACTCCGTCGTTCGAGTCCGAGGTCTTTGTCACGACAAAGGTCGCCGAAAACGAACACGTTACGGCGAAGAGAAGTAGCAAAGTGCAAGAGATTAGCCTGCGCATCGAGTGCCTCCTTTTTTCGAATTGTGTTTTTTTGGCTAGAGCGGAACGATTTTAACCGAGAGACGCGTTCCGGTAAAAGCGTCGGAATTCGGCCGGCGGCGGCGAATGATCCCGCGAGAAATGCTAAACAATGCTTACAAATAAGTTAGCCATGCGCTGCGGATGGTTTGCGAAGGTCGAATAGGGAGGGATCCAAGGCAATTCGCTCAGTCGGAACTGAGTGGAACGGAAATATTTCCCGAAAGCCGCCGATGATAGTTGATCTGGCCGAGATGGTAATTCAGGTGAGTCAGCAGGTGAAGGAGCATCTGCCCGGTCTTGACCTCGCGCCCGCGATGCGTCTCGGGGTAAGTCGATTCGAGTTCGGAGTCCGAAAGGCCTTCGAGCGCGGTGCGCATGACTTCGATCGCGCCGTCGATCTGCGTCAGCATAGAATCGCGGGGCACGAAACGTGATGAGAATTCCGAATCGCGATCGCGGACAAAGCCGTTTCCGGAGATCAGCGCTCCGAAGTAATGATTGATGTTCCCGATGAGATGCAGGCAAAGATTGCCGGCGGAGTTCGAAATCTCTCCGCCGACGGCCCATATTTCCGATTCGCGCTCATAGGCCGCGATCTCGTTCCGGACGGCCGTCAGATCGCGTGCGAAAAGTTCGGCGAGATTTTGTTGAAGCATAAACATTCCAGGACTGCGTCATTCCAGATTCCAGGACTGAGTGATTCCAAAAAGTCCGGACCCCAAGATTCCAATGCCTTGGGTATCGACATCTGGAATCTTGGAATCCTGGAATTTTGGAATCATGGAATGCCTTGGCTACGCGTTTTGCGTCAGCGAATCCATGTCCTTTCGCCAACGGAGGACCGGTTTGCGCGCGGCGGTCGCCTCGTCGAGCCGTCCGATGCGCGTCGTATGCGGCGCGTCGATGACGAGCTGCGGATCTGACTGCGCTTCCGCGTTGATGTCCTTCATCGCTTCGACGAACGCGTCGAGATCGGCGCGGCCGACTGATTCCGTGGGTTCGATGAGCATTGCGCCCTCGACGATCAGCGGGAAGTAGATCGTCATCGGATGAAATCCGTAATCGATCAGACGTTTCGCGATGTCGAGCGTGTGCACGCCTTTCCGAGACTGATTCTTGTGCGAGAAGATGACTTCGTGCATGCAGTCGCTGTCGAACGGCTTGTCAAAATCGTCGGCGAGATAATGAGCCAGATAGCGCGCGTTGAGCACCGCGGTTTCGGTCGCTTCGCGCAATCCCGAGGCGCCGTGCGTGTAGATGTACGCGAGCGCGCGGATCATCATTCCGAAGTTTCCGAAAAACGCCTTCACGCGACCGATCGTTTCCGGGAAGTCATAATTGAGCTTGAACGTATCGCCTTCCTTCTCGACCTTCGGAACGGGCAGGAACGGTGCGAGTTCAGCCGTGCAGCAGCATGGTCCGCATCCCGGGCCGCCTCCGCCGTGGGGCGTGGAAAACGTCTTGTGGAGATTCAGATGGATGACGTCGACGCCCATGTCGCCCGGACGCGCGACGCCGACCAGCGCGTTCATGTTCGCGCCGTCCATGTAAACGAGACCGCCGGCACCGTGAATGATGTCGCAGATCTCCTTGATGTTCCGCTCAAAAATGCCGACGGTGTTCGGATTGGTGAGCATGAGCCCGGCGACTCCGCCTTCGGCACAAAGCTCACGCAAATGATCGAGATCGGTCAGTCCCTCTTCGGTCGAACGGATCGTCTTGACCGCGAATCCGGCCAAAGCCGCCGAAGCCGGATTGGTTCCGTGAGCCGAGTCGGGAATGAGCATGAAGCGCCGTTCGTTGTGCGCCTCGGAACCGTCACGCTTGTCGAGGAAAGCGCGGATCAGCAGGACGCCCGTCATTTCACCCTGCGCACCCGCGGCCGGCTGAAGCGAAACGCCCGGAAGTCCGGTGATCTCGGCGAGATCTTCCTGAAGACGCCAGATCAGTTCAAGCGCGCCCTGTGCTTCGGCTTCCGGAGCCAGCGGATGAAGTCCGGTAAATCCGCCGATCCTCGCGACCTTTTCGTTCAGCCGCGAGTTGTATTTCATCGTACAGCTTCCGAGCGGATACATGCCGAGATCGATCGAGTAATTCCAGGTCGACATCCGCGTAAAGTGGCGGACGACGTCCGTTTCCGACACTTCGGGAACGCCGTCAAGATCATCGGTGCGACGGAGCGCGGCCGGAATTATTTCGTCGATGTTCGTTTCTTCGACATCGAGTTTCGGCAATGCATATCCGACGCGCCCGGTCTGCGAGCGGTCGAAGATAAGTGCCTCATTCTGAGTCGGATGCGAAGTTACTTTCTTGATTCCCATATAAAAACTTAGGCGGTAGACGGTAGACAGTAGACCGTAGACGGTAGCCGTCGTGCCAAGGTCGATTCAGATCACCCGTCCCCAAACAATATTCCAAATCTCAAAAATCGATATCAATGCGATCTCACGCCTCAAATATCTCAAATCTCAAAACTGAAAGATCTGAAATCTCAAAGGTCACAGCTCAAATTCCAATACCAAAATCGCAAATCGCAAATCGCAAATCGCAAATTACGAAGGAAGTCCGTTCGTCGCGATGTCCGTCATGTGCTTGCAGAAACGGTCGAGTTCCCAGAGCATCGTGTAGACGTTCGGAGTGATCCGGATCCCGGTGAATTCCGGGTGCACGATCGGCGTCGTGAATATCTTGTGTTTCGACATCAGATAGCTGCCGATCTTGCCCGGATCGACGCCGTCGACCTTGACGTTCGCGATCGCGCACGACTGATTTTCATCGAACGACGTGTTGAAGCCGATCTTCGGCACGTCCTTCAGCTTGTTCATCCAATAACGCGAAAGGTAGCGCAGACGTGCCTCTTTGCGCTTCCCGCCGATGGCGTTGTGGAACGCGATCGCCTCGCCGATCGCAAGTTTCATCGCC
>JAKOSS010000780.1 GCA_029777145.1 Acidobacteriota bacterium
CTCGATCGAGCCCGTTCGCTTGTCGATCCCGAGCTGCTTCGCGGGATTGAGCGTGATCATTTTCAACGCTTCTTCTTCGGGAACGCCGCCATAACGCATCACCTTGGCGGCATCGATGTTGAGCCGGCGCATGCGTTCGTCGTCATCCGAATTGATCGAAACGACGACGCCCGCCTTCCACAAAATGTAGGCGTTGTACGGGATCGTGTCGTAGGCCTCGAACTTGTACGACCAATAATCGGTGAAGATCGAAACGCCCGTTCCGCGCTTCGCGATCTCCGGGGCGATCTTGTACGCCTCGAGACCGTGCTGAAGCGTCGCGACGCGAAATCCGAATTCGTCGGCGATCTTGAGAAGATTGAGATGCTCGTCCGAACGGTAACCGTGCGAATGAACGAGGCGTTTTCCTTCCAAAACTTCAACGAGCGGCTCGAGTTCAAGATCGCGCCGCGGCTCGACCTTCGTCTTGCCGGCCTTGAAATCGTCCCAGGCCTTTTTGTAGTCGCGGGCCCGGAGAAAGGCGTCGCGGATAGTTTCCATCACGCCCATCCGGGTGCGCGGATAACGCGGCGTCTGTCCCTGTTGCACCGGCACGTGAGTCCGTTTCGGATTCTCGCCGAGCGCGAACTTGATCCCCGGCGGAGCGTCCGCGATCGGAAAATCCTCGACCGGGTGTCCCCATTTGAATTTGACGACGACGTTCTTGCCGCCGATCGAATTTGCCGAACCGTGCAGGAGATTTGCCGACGTGACGCCGGCCGCAAGCGCATGGTAGATGGCGATGTCGTTTGGATTGAGAACATCACGAACGCCCGTCATCGATGTCACCGAAAGCGAACCTTCATTGATCGCGTCGAGCATCGAGTGCGAGTGGCAGTCGATGATGCCCGGCGTGACGAACTTGCCGATTGCGTCGATGACCTGCGCGCCCGCGCCTGCCTTCAGATTCTTGCCGATCTTGGCGATCTTGCCGCCCTGGATCAGAATATCCGTGTTCTCGAGCGTGCCGTTTGCCGCCGTCAGCACGGTCGCGTTCCTGATCAGCGTTTCGCGCGCCGTTTGGGTCGCGACGTTGAGGGGCGACATGGCCGTCACCGCCAATAACAATAGAAAGATAAGTGCCTTCTTCATAAATACTTACTCCTGCGGGGACCGTGATCCGCTGAAAGCGAACGTGCCGTGCTGCGACTCGATCGTGCCGCTGATCTGATTGCCGGTTATCTTGCCGATGACGGTAATGTCGGTCGCCTCGCCCTGAACCGAAACGGTCGCACTGAAACTTATCCCGTCAGCCGAAACCTTGCCGTCGCGAATACCGGTCGATGGCGTCATGTCGGTCACGAGAGTTCCGGTCAGCGCAGATCCGTTCTGCTCGAGTGCGATCAACCCGGCGATCTGCTGACCCTGAACATCGAGTACGATCTTCCATGAGCCGCCGGCCGACAATGCATTCGACGAGTTCGACGACGGATCGCGCCGCGGTCCGCGGTTCGGCTGTTCACGCGGGCGCTCCTTTTGTTCGAAAAGCCGGCCGTCGACGAAGACGTGCGAAACAAACCGGTCTTTCGCGAACAGATCGCCCCTGACGACCGTCAGGTTCGCGATCTTGCCGGCCTCGATGCTTCCGGTGCGATCGGCGATACCAAGGATCTCGGCGGATCCGAGCGTCATCGCCCTTAAAGCCGTGTCCTTTGAAAGCCCGCTTTCGGTCGCTTTAGCGGCATTAGCGAAAAAGTCCGCTAGATTTGTCAGTCCGCCCGACTGAAATGCGAATTTAACCCCTTTGTCCGCCAGGATCTTCGGCCCTTTCGGTGTTTCCGCCCGGAACCTCAATGTTTCCAATGTTTCCGGATCTGCTTCCGGCGACGCCGCGGCCGTTCGTTTCGGAAAGTTGAGCGACAGGAGAACCGCAACGTTCTGCGACTTGAGACGATCGGCGACCTTCCACGCGTCCTGACCGCCGGCGATCATCGCTTTGATCCCGAACTCTTTCGCAAGGTCGAGCGCGCGGACGATCTCGTTCTCAGTA
>JAKOSS010000781.1 GCA_029777145.1 Acidobacteriota bacterium
AGCAGATCGAGCAGGATGTTCAGCAGAGCCAGGAAGAGCTGGACCGGATCATCAACGAGGGAAAACAACCGTAACGCATTTGGGAATTGGGATTTGGGATTGCGGATTGTTTGGAGTTCCGCGTTTACGCGGCCCGCGCGTTTTGGGATTTGGGATTTTTGGAATTCCGCTACCCGTTTGAGAATGCGGATTTGGGAGTTCGAATTGATTTGTGATGAGGATTTCAACGGTCCAACGAATCATTGCATTGACTGTTTTGCTGACGGCGGTCGGATGTAGGCCTGCGGCGCCGTCGGCATCGACGCCGACGGAAGCTCTGCGTTCGTACATCGCGGCGCAGCAGAAGGGCGACATCGCGACGATGAAGCGACTGCTGTCGAAGTCGTCGATCGCGCTGATCGAAGCTAACGCCAGGCCGCAGGGCAAGACGATTGATGACGTGCTCCGCGAGGAAACCAAGGTGAAGATCGCCGCGCTCCCCGAAACGCGGAACGAAAAGATCGACGGCGACACGGCGACGGTCGAGGTACGAGACGATCAAACGGGTCAGTTCGATCTCGTTTATCCGTTCGTTCGTGAGGACGGCGAGTGGAAACTCGCGCGCGACAAGCAGATCGAGTCAATTCTGAAGAAGGCAAACGCGGAACGCGAGCGCATCGTCCGAGACATTGCCAACGAATCGCGTTCGAACTCGAACTCAAATTCAAACAAATAAACGGAGGAATAGTGGCAAAGATCAGACCGTTCCGTGCATTGCGTCCACATCAAGACGTCGCGAAGGAAGTTTCAAGCGTCCCGTACGACGTTCTCAACACCGCCGAAGCGCGGGCGATGGCGTCGTCGAATCCGCTCAGTTTTCTTCATGTTTCGCGGTCCGAGATCGATCTGCCCGCCGGCACCGATCCGTATTCCGATGCGGTTTATGCGAAAGCGAAAGAGAACTTTCAGCGGCTGATCGACGAGGGCGTGCTGACGCAGGAATCTGAGCCGAGCGTTTACGTTTATCAGCAGCAGATGGGCGATTGGGTGCAGACGAGTGTCGTCGCGTGTTGTTCGATCGATGAGTACGATGACGGCCGGATCAAGAAGCACGAAAAAACGCGTCCCGACAAAGAGAACGACCGGACGCGTCACATGATCGATCTTGAAGCGCAGACCGGGTTGATCTTTCTCTGCTATCGCGGCACCGACTCGATCAACACGCTGGTTGATTCGGTCACCAAAACCGATCCGCTGTACGACTTTTCGGCGGTAGATGTGAACGGGAATTCAATCCGGAACACGATCTGGCGCGTTGAATCGCCGGCAGGCATCGTCAGTGCGTTCGAAGAGGTTCCGGCGATCTACATCGCCGACGGTCACCATCGGGCCGCGAGCAGTTCACGGGCGCGGGCGCACATGCGAGACGCGAATCCGAACCATTCCGGCGATGAGGAATACAATTACGTGATCGCGGCGCTGTTTCCGGCCGAACACTTGACCATTCTCGCGTACAATCGCGTCGTGAAAGACCTGAACGGACTTTCTTCCGAAGAATTCCTCGCCAAAGTCGGCGAATCCGGATTCGTCGTCACCGATTCCGACAACCCGATACCCGAAAACCCCGGCGAGATCTGCGTTTATCTCGACGGCCGTTGGCGGAAACTTATCTTCAGCGTCGCGTACCTCGTTGCGCCGAGCGTGATCGAGTCGCTCGACGTCAGCCGTCTCGAGAATTTCATCTTGCGGCCGATCCTCGGGATCGACGACGTCCGGACCGACAAACGGATCGACTTCGTCGGCGGTATTCGCGGTACGTCAGAGCTCGAAAAGCTCGTCGATTCGGGCGAATGGAAGATCGCCTTTTCAATGTTCCCGACGACGGTCGATCAACTACTTCAGGTTTCCGACCAGGATCAGATCATGCCGCCGAAATCGACGTGGTTCGAACCCAAGCTGCGAGACGGCCTTTTGATTCACGGGTTTTAGTCACACGTCCAAAAGTCGTCGGTCGAGCGTCGGGAGTCGAATCGGATGACCCGTGCGCAAAGACCCAACTCCGGGAGCGCGTTCCCGATTGGATTTCTTCCAATTTCTTTCCAAATCAAATAAACTTCAAACGTGTTCGAGACCGAGAGACTCATGATCAGGCGGATGGATGATCGCGATCTCGACGACATTTTCGCGATGCGGTCCGACGCCGACGTCATGCAGTACATCCGGGCGCCGCAAAATCGTCTGGAAGCCGCGAACTGGATCAAGCTGGTTTCTTCAAGATGGGAACCCCACGGCCTCGGGTTCTGCTCAGTAATAGAGAAAACAACGAACCAATTTGTCGGCTGGTGCGGACTCTGGCGGCTCAGCGAAACGAACGAGGTGGAGGTCGGATACGCGATCGCCAAGAATCAGTGGTTCAAAGGATTCGCGTCGGAGGCGGCGCGCCGGTTTCTTGAATACGGGTTCAATGAACTCGAACTTGATGAGATCGTCGCCGTCGCGCGCGAGGAAAATCTTGGATCGCGTCGCGTCATGGAAAAACTCGGGATGCAGTTTGATTACATCGGTCGGTTCTACGAGGCCGAGCTCGTTCATTACTCGATCACACGTAAGGAGTTTTTGAGCGATGATCGAAACTGAGCGGCTTCTTCTTCGCAAATTCACGCTCGACGACCTGCCGACGCTCATCGAACAACGACTTGACGAGGAGGTCGCGCGGTACCTCGGCGGGCTCGAACTCCAAACACCCGAGTTCATCGAGAAGCGCCTTCGGGCTTATATCGCGACCTACGAGGAGCACGGATTCGGATCTTGCGCGATCATCTGGAAGGAAACCGGCGAGAATATCGGTTGGAGCGGCCTGCAGCCTCTCGAAGATTCGGGGGAGATCGAGGTCGGTTACGGACTGATCAAAAAGTTCTGGGGGCGCGGAATCGGTTTTGAGTGCGCGATCGCGTGGCTTCGATTCGGATTTGAGTCTGCCGGACTCGATCGGATCGTCGCCGTCGCCGTGAAGGGCAACGCCGGATCCATCCGGATCATGGAAAAATGCGGGATGACGTACGATGGCGAGGAAGTCCATTACGGACTTCCCGTCGTCCATTATTCGATCACGCGTGAGACGTTCGGGAAATTGCACGATGCGAATTAGCTATCCGAAACTAGTCCTGGCCGCGCTTTTCTCGGTCTATTTCCTTTGGATCGCCTTCAAGCCGATGGAAGGCAGTTTCCTCGACATCGTCGATCTGCCGATCCACGAAACCGGGCATTTGATATTCAGGATCTTCGGCGAATTCATGATGGTCGCCGGCGGCTCGCTGTTTCAGGTTATCGTTCCGCTGATATACGTCGGATACTTCGTTTGGAACGAAAAGCCGTACTCGGCGTCGATCGTGCTCTTTTGGGTCGGCCAGAGCCTCATTAACGTCTACATCTATGCCGATGACGCGGTTCGGATGCAGCTCGTTCTGACAAGCGGGATGACCGGCAGCGAGGGCAGCTTTCATGATTGGAACTACATGCTGACGGCGCTCGGACTGATCAAATCGACACCTGCAGTTGCGGGACTCATCCGTGTTTTGGGAACATTGACCATTGTCGCCGCGATCGTCGGTTCGGTCTATTACTCGCTTTTTTCAGTCGATGAGGGGCCATCAATTGACCGCGACTAGCAGTCGGATCGAAGCGAAACGCATATGGACCAAGGAGGACTTCGGACTTTCGACTCCGAAGTCCGGAATCAAGTAAGTATGGGATTTACACTCATTACCGGCGCGTCCGGTGGGATCGGCGAGGCTTTTGCGCGTCGGCTCGCAAGGGAAAAACACGATCTGGTGCTTGTCGCCCGGTCCGAAGACAAACTTCACAAACTCACCGACGAGTTGATGCTCGAACACAAGATCACGGCGCACTATGTGGTGCTCGATCTGACTTCGGAAGACGCGGACCGTAAATTGTTCGACGAAACGGAGCGTTTGGGCTACGAGATCGACTGGCTGATCAACAATGCCGGCTTCGGGTCGATGGGCGATTTCGCGAAGCTTGATCTTGACCGTGAGTTGAACATGATCGACCTCAACATCTCGGCGCTCGTCGGGCTCACGCATCGTTATTTACAGGGAATGCGCGCACGGCGCAAGGGCGTGATCATCAACCTTTCATCGGCCGCGAGCTTCCAGGCGATTCCGTATTTTGCGACGTATGCGGCGACCAAGGCGTTCGTCACGTCGTTCAGTCAGGCGATCGCGGAAGAGAATCGGCCGCACCGGATCAAGATCGTCGCGCTTTGTCCGGGAGCAACCGAAACTGACTTTTTCACGAATGCAAATATCGACGAACCGATGAAGGTGAAAGGTATGCAGACGACGGAAGAGGTCGTCGAAAAGGCACTGGACGCGGTGAGAAAGGGAAAGCCGCTCGTCGTTTCGGGATTCGCGAATTACGTCGGGTCGGTACTCGGAACGATCGTTCCGGATCGAATCATTTCCCGAGTGATCGGAAAAACGCTGCGCAAGAAGTACGGCTCCGAATCGTGATTCTTGATTTTGAACTTTAGATGAAAGTTACCGTCCTCGGAAGCGGCTCGACAGGCAATGCGGTGCTGATCAGCACCGAGAGCACCCGCGTGCTCGTCGATGCGGGAATGAGCGCCAAACAGATCCTCGAACGATTCATCGCGGTCGGCGAGGATCCGGCGAACCTCGACGCGATTCTCGTCACGCACGAGCACAGCGACCACGCCGGCGGGCTGCGCGTCCTGATGAAGTCGGTGAGCTGTCCGGTATTCATTTCGGGCGAGACCGAAGAGGCATATTTCGCGACGCGACGCGGATTCCAGAACGGCGACAGCGAGGCGGCGAAACGCCGGGACGTGCTGCGCGGCAAAACGGAACGCATCGAATCGAGCCGCGAATTTCGGATCGGCGACATTGATTTCGAACCGTTCAGCGTCCCCCACGACGCCGCCGACAACTTTGGATTCGTCGCGAAAAAGGATGGCGTACGGATCGCGACGCTGATGGATTTCGGGTATATCACGACGCTGATCAAAGAGAAACTGCGCGGGTGCGATGCGATCGTCATCGAGTCGAACCATAGCCGCGACATGCTCAAGACCTGTCCGGTTTACACGTGGGAGCTGAAACAGCGGATCGCCTCTCGAAACGGCCACCTTTCCAACGAAGATCTTTCGGATTGGCTTCAGAACGAATACGACGGCAGCGCCGATCAGATCGTCCTCGCGCATCTTTCGCAACGCGCGAACGAGCCGCACCTCGCCCGGCTCATGGCCGAAAGCGCTCTGCAAATGCGACCGGGGCTCTTTCGCTCCGACACGAAGATCACGGTTTCATACCATCATCGCCCGACGGATTGGATAGCTTTCTAATTGCGGATTGCGGATTGCGGATTGCGGATTGCGGATTGCGGATTGCGGATTTCGGAATAGTCCGGCCCAAAGCGCCCGATGATCTTACCGTTGTAAGAACTCTTGGTGAAAGAACGGTTACGCATAGAATTTGGCCGCAGATTGGCGGACACTATGCTGAACAGGAAAGATATATTCGCGTTATTTCGCGTCTTTTAGCGGTTGGTGTTTTTGACTCGGAGTCCGCTTGATTTGAAACCTGCTCGCTCATGCTGCGGGCACGAAACCGAAAAGCCGGTTAACCGCGCCGACGATCGCGTCGGCAAGTTCGTTCGGTCGAATCGTGACTTCCTCAAACACCGCCCGCCGCGCTCCGATGCCGGCGCTCGTGAGTAGGATCGCATCGGCCTTCTTCAGATCTTCAATTCCTGCAAGCACTTCCTCGACGACGAAATTCTCGACAATGAATCCCCGCGTTGTTCCTGCCAAACAGGCCGTTTCGAGCGACGGCGTGAATATCCTCCCGCCTCTGATCCAAAAGACGTTCGCGCACGCCGCCGACGTTACCTCGCCCCGCTCGTTCAAACGCAAGGCCTCGTCGAAACCGTCGTTTCGGGCGTCGTTCAGCGCCATGAGATTTTCGAGATAATTGCACGACTTTACGCCGGCGACCGGTGACCTTGAATTCACCAAGAACGGTGAATGTTTCAACCGGAACGGGTCAGTCAAATCGCGATGCGGTCCGACGACGAACCCGACCGCCGTTTCGCCGGCGCGGCCGTCGATCCAGAGACGCGGGCCCGAAGTATCGAAAAGAGTGACGCGCGCGCGGCCATCGGTCATCGTTGCTTCGATCAACTTTGCCTGGAGTCCGCGCAGCAACGAATCGGCCGACGGCATCGTGATTCCGGTGGCAGCCGCGTTTG
>JAKOSS010000782.1 GCA_029777145.1 Acidobacteriota bacterium
GATCGTTTCCGTTACGAAGACGAGAACCGCCGTGTCCGCGAGGAAGACGGCCAGGCCGCAGTTGCCGAACCGCTCTTGCTCGGAATCACGAAGGCGTCGCTTTCGACCGATTCGTTCATCTCGGCGGCATCGTTCCAGGAAACGACGCGCGTTCTGACCGAGGCGGCGATCTCGGGCCGCATCGATTATCTGCGCGGCCTCAAGGAGAACGTCATCATGGGTCGTCTGATCCCGGCCGGAACCGGTATGAAGTATTACCGCAACGTGAAGGTCGATTACGATCCGACGATGAACCAGAAGGTCGTCGACGAGTACGACGAGGAGTTTCCGGTCGTAACCGGCGGACTTGATCTGCCGGCTCCGATGGATGTCCCGGGCGTCGAAGCTGACGGCTACGAAGGCGACGAGGTCGAAGAGGTCGAGGAATTCGATGAAGAACTCGAACTCGATTCGGACGAAGAAACCGAATTCGAGACGGAAGCCATCGGCGACGATCTCGGCGACGAAGACGACGACTTTTAATCGTTAAGACAAATCAAAACACGACTGCGGAACGGGCTCAGGCTCGTTCCGCTTTTTTTGAAGCGATATTGGCCGATGATGTTACCAATTGGCGTCTTACCAAATAGTGAGATGGCGTTTTCGTGTTGATTCGCGTTATTTCGTGGTCTGGAATTGTAGGTTCATTTCGACCACGAAAAGACACGAACAGACGCAAAGCGGAAAAGCAGTCAAACCCGTAGCTTGCCGCGGAATCCGCGGGCGGCGTAGTACGACGACGCGCCGTTGTGATAATAGAAGACCGTGTCGTATCGCCGGTCGCAGAAGACGGCGCCGCCGAGTTTTCTGATCGGTTCCGGCGTCGCGACCCAGCTCGAGGTTTTGAGGTCGAATTTTCCGAGTTTCTGAAGATCCCGGTAGTCCTCCTCATTGAGGATCTCGATACCGATCTCGGCCGCGAGGTCGAGCGCGCTGTTCTCGGGTTTGTGTTCCTTCCTCGAATCGAGCGCTTCCCTGTCGTAGCACAAACTTCGCCTTCCGGCTGGACTTTCCGCCGAGCAGTCAAAGAAAACAAACTCACCGGTCTTCGAATCGTAGCCGACGACGTCCGGTTCGCCGCCCGTCTGCTCCATCTCGTAGAGAGAATGGATCTTCGCCGGATCGGCCTCGAGCTTCGCTCTGACATCAGACCAATTCAGTCCTTCGTGACGGCTCATGTTCTTCGCGAACCTCGCTTCCAACGCCTTCAAAAATTCTTCCCTAAGCTCTGTTTTCATGATGTTCAATCCCGAGTTGATTCAACTTTCGCTCAAAACCGTCGCGCGTGCAAAGCGTGTGGACCCAAGTTCCGTCGGCGCGTTTGTATGAGATGATTCCTCCGTCTTCGAGTCGGGCGACAAAAACCGGATCATTCGCATGCGGCGACGAAAACTCGAGAACTTCGATCTTCTCCCCGATCAAATCCGCGATGCTCAGCGAAGGCGAAGCTCCGCGCAGAACCCTTCGGCCCGGACATCCCTGGATCGGTTTCCACTCACCGATTCGATCGATATCGTTAAATCGCATCGCTGTTACCGGATCGTCCCGCGGACCGCCCACGCGCGAGCCGTCAGGCTGATCGATCCGTCCGATTGAGCCGGCAAACGGGCGCGGAGGTTCTCGCGCAAAGCGATCCGTCGGTCTTCCGTGAGCGACATCGTGTATGCAGGCGCCGGTCCGTTGCCGCCGAGAAACGGCGTCCAGAAATCATCGAAATTCGTGAATCGCGCATCGACATCGAGC
>JAKOSS010000783.1 GCA_029777145.1 Acidobacteriota bacterium
GACCGCCGCCGCCTTTCCGACGACGAAGACGAAGTCTCCCTTGTCGAGCAAAGGGTCGAAGATCTTGCCGTACTGCGGCGTCTGCGATCCGCGCGTGTAGTTCGTCACCTTCGTCTGGAGGAAGTCGGCGAACTCGCTCCCGGTGACGTAACCGTCCTTGTTTGAGTCGGCCTCGCCCTTGAGTCCTTCGACGAACTGCTGTCTGAAGACCGAAACGTCCGGCACCTCCTGGTCGTCCGCGCCGGCCGTGATGAACTGGCGGACGGCCTGCGTCGTCGAGAGCAGAGCTACGGCACGGATGTATTTCATGGTCGTTCCTTCATGAGTTGATAGTCGCTCAAAAAGCTTCTTCGGAGATCCCGCCGCCATACGTTTGGATCGAAGAGAGATAGATCCCGGAGTTGAACTCGGTTGTTGACATCGAATCCTTTGAATAGACACCGGCACGCTTTCCTTTTCCGGGCACGGAGACCCTGAGGAACAATCCCTTCGGATGATTCGTGAAGACCGCGTATTCGAAGTCGTCCTGCTCGCCTATTCGGATCCCTTTGAGTTTTCCGTAGATTCTCTCGAGATCGCCGAGTTTCATCCCAACATGGACGCCGTCGGACGTCTTGAAACCCGGATCCCAAACCTCGATCGAGGTGATCTTTCCGAAGTAGTAAATGAAGTCGATTACACGCTTCTTTCCGCTTCTGACCGAGTATTCGACTTCGCCTTCAAATCCGGGCGACCCCTTCGAGACCACAAGCGGCCTCGCGGCCCTTCGGGCTTTGGCGATCGACATTCCGATCTTCAACGGACCGACCGAATTGACCGTGATCAATTTGTTCTTCTGAGCGACGGCGACGCCGGTCGTGATCGTTGCGATGACAATGATCAAAATAACGCGTTGGATTCGATTCATTTTGTTGACCCCTTAAGTTTTGGTTGCCGCGTCCCGGGCAACTCGTCTGTGTTCAGATTCGCGAACTTGGACTGCGAATGCGTGTGGAGAGCCCTATTCTGCGCCAGTTCGGCAAAGTCCGCAACCGATTCCGTCGTGTGCTATAGTGTCGGGGCTGAGCAAAACCGGGCCGTTCCGAGACTTCCGGAGCGGTCGCCACCCGATCGGCAATCTCCTTCATGACGAGGTTTGTCATCATGCTGAGGTCTGATTCCTGCTTGCTCTTGAGTCTCGCGAGAGGTCTTCGCGACCGTCATGCGTTGTGACAATTTCTCGAAATCAGCGTCAATCGATGAAAGTTTCGATCGTTATTTTGGTAATGGGTCTGATCGCCGGCGTCGGTTCCGTCTTGGGCGCGGACCGGGCGCTGATCGTCGGAGTCGATGTCTATGCGGACCAGTCGATCTCAACGACTGACGGATCAGTCGCGGATGCCCGCACCATGGAGAAACTGCTTGTCGAAAGACTCGGGTTTGTGTCGGGGTCGATCAGAACGCTCCTCAATGATCAAGCGACAGCCCAAGCGATCACCGAGAATTTCCAAACTTGGCTGATCGACGGAACACGACCCGGCGATCGCGTCTTTTTTTACTATGCCGGCCACGGATTCCAGGCGCCCGACGACAATGGCGACGAAGCCGACGGAATGGACGAACTTGTCACGCCGTATGACGTGAGGATCAGCAGTCGGAACGGCCGGATCGTTTTGACCGACGAACGGACTTTCATCCGTGATGACCGGTTCAACGACTTCATCGTTCAGCTTGCCGGCCGACGCGTCGTAATGATGTTCGATTCGTGCAATTCCGGGACGATATCCCGCGGTGCAAATGATGAGAGCAAGGACTTGCCCAGCCGCTACCTGAGGCTGAAACCTACGCGCGGCATAGCAGATCAGGGTTATTCGGATGTGCCGAAGAACGGTCAGCCCCGGGACCGGTCATTGGTCAGAGAAGAACCGCTGACCGGGAAGGTCAACGGAGTGGTTGTCCTGACAGCTGCGTCGCCTTACCAACAGGCGTTCCCGATGGTGACGCCCGACGGTTCCGTGCGCGGCGCGTTCACGTACACCTTCGAGCAACTCATCCGGCGAAATCCGCTGGAAACGCTTGCGGCCCTCGAGCGGGATATGAAGCTCGAGTTCAAGGATCTCGGGAACAGATCGAAGATCGGGAAAGGACGGAACGGCGAGTTCCAGGTACCGCAATTCGATATAATCTCGAAAACCGACATTTCCGACAAACCGCTCTTCGGATCATCGTCGGGCGACGATTTCACCGCGGCTGCCGAGTCTGCCATCTTCAATCCGTTGTCTCCGATCAAAGTGAATCTGCGGGTCAGCAAGTCGAAGTTTCGAATCGGAGAGAAGATCGGCTACACGGTAGAGATCAGCGAAGACGCCTACCTTTACATCCTTGTCTTCAGCGCTGACAACAAGGCCTTCTGCATCTTTCCGACGGTCGTCGGAAGCGACACCGACAATCTTGTCCAAAAAGGTTCGATCTCTTTTCCCCGCGGAATTTATGTTACCGAGGCCGCGGAACCCGTCGGCAAGGACGTCTGGGTCGCATTGGTTTCGAAACAGAAACTGAGGCTCGGCGAGAAGCAGGATTACAGTTGGGACGAGGTGTTTGACCGGATCGGTCTTGACGCTCTGCGCAAGGCGACGTTCTCGATGCTCCGCGATCCGAAGGGACAAAAGACCCCGCCGACTTCCGTGCTCGACTGGCAGGCCGGCTCGGTTGTTGTCGAAACCGTCGGAAAATAGTCCGGAGATTTTTCGCTCCAATCGTGATGCTAATCACTTATGGGTGAACGGCCGCGTGATAGCTTGAAAGCAGACTTCAGGGGTTAAATGAGTGCGGTGTGTCTGCTCACCCGCGGGCCTGCCGCGAGGAGCGACTATGTTTGAGACTGCAGAACTCGGCCGGAAGATCGGAAAGGACGAATATCGTGAGCGTGAACCTGAACTTCGGATGCAGCTGCTCGAAGTACAGGAAGACCTTAAGAACGCTAAATTCCCAGTAATAATCATCATCGGTGGTGTCGACGGTGCCGGCAAGGGCGAGACCGTGAACCTTTTGCACGAGTGGATGGACGCCAGGTACCTGCATGCGGTGGCGTTCGGACAGCCGTCGGATGAAGAACGTGAACGCCCGGAGGCGTGGAGGTTCTGGCGAGTCCTGCCGCCGAAAGGCCGTATCGGGATCCTCTTCGGGTCGTGGTACACACGACCGATCATCGACTGCGTTTTTGATCGTACGGACGAGGCCGAACTCGATTCCGCACTTGTTTCGATCAACACATTCGAAAAGGAACTCGTTGATGACGGCGCACTTATCATCAAGTTCTGGTTCCACCTTTCGAAGAAGGCACAGGAAAAGAGACTGAATTCACTTTCAAAGAGCAGCAAGACGCGTTGGCGCGTCACGAAGACCGACTGGAAGCATTTCAAGATGTACGACACCTTCCGGCATGTTTCCGAGCGCGCGATACGCGCGACGAGCACCGGCGAGGCTCCGTGGCTGATCATCGAAGGAGCGGATCCGCGATACCGCAGCATTACCGTCGGCGAGCATATTCTGGAACAGGTAACGAAGCGCCTCGCCGCGGCGAACGCACCGAAGCCAGCGGTTCCGCGTCAACCGAAACCGAAGGTGGAAGACAGATTCTCGTTGCTGAAAACGATCGATCTAAGCCGGACGATAGCCGACAGCGACTACAAATCGGAACTCGAGGATTACCAGGGACGGTTGAATCTGCTCTACCGCAAGTTCAAGGCGAAGGGAAAATCGGCGATCCTCGTTTTCGAGGGTTGGGACGCGGCCGGCAAGGGCGGGATCATTCGCCGGATCACACCGGCGATTGACGCCCGCGATTACCAGATCATTCCGATCGCCGCCCCGAGCGAGGACGAGCGCGCGCAGCATTATCTTTGGAGATTTTGGCGGCACTTGCCCCGCGCGGGCAGAATCACGATCTTCGACCGAAGTTGGTACGGTCGCGTTCTCGTCGAGCGGGTTGAGGGATTTGCGTCTGAACCTGAATGGAAACGCTCGTTTGGCGAGATCGTTAATTTCGAGGAACAACTCCACAACCACGGCATCGTTCTGCTCAAATTCTGGGCACATATCGACAAGGACGAGCAGGGCCGGCGCTTTGAGTTACGGCAAAACACGGACTACAAGCATTACAAGATCACGGACGAAGATTTCCGCAATCGCGAGAAGTGGGACGCATACGAGCTGGCGGCCGATGAGATGATCGAGCGGACCGGAACCGACTTCGCTCCGTGGCACATCATCGAAGCCAACGACAAGAAATTTGCGCGGATCAAAGCGTTGAAGATCACGTACAAAGCGCTGAAGTCGGCAATGACCGCCGATTGACTTCGTCCGCGGAACGGGCTGATAGTAGACGCATAAAGGAGAAAAATATGCCGATCACTGATTCGAATCTCGAAGGGATGTTCACGTTCGAAACGGGTGCGACGCCGTCGGCGGAAGAGCCGCCTTTTCATGTGCTTTTCGTGGGAAACTGGAGCGGCGACGGCGCAAAGCCCGGACTCGAAGCACGGCGGCCGATAATGATCGATCGCGATAACTTCGATTCCGTCATGGAACGGCTGGGAGTTTCGCTTGAACTAGATCTCGGCGGAGGCGCGATCAGTCTCCGGTTAAACGAGATCGAGGATTTCGGTCCCGATAACCTGTTCCGCAACTTGCCGATCTTCGCCGAATTGCGCGATGTTCGCAAACGGTTGAGATCCGTCGATTCGTTCGACGAGGCCGCCGCCGAAGTTCGGTCTTGGTTCAAGACGGATGAAAATGAAGCCGAACCGGCGCCGGCGCCCGTTGCGGAAACGCCGAAATATTCGCTTGACGATATTCTGTCCGGGACCGAGGCCCGCCGCGCGGAAGAGTCCGACCTGTCGCGTTTGATCTCGAAGGTCGTCGAGCCGTATCTCGTCAAGGTTGACGAGAACGAGCAGTCGAAGTTGGTTGCCGGCGTCGACTCCGCCATCTCAAACCTGATGCGTTCGATTCTTCATCATCCGTCATTCCGTGCGCTCGAAGCGGCGTGGCGGGGACTGTTCTTCGCCGTTCGCCGGATCGAAACGGACGTCGACCTCAAGCTCTATGTTCTCGAGCTCACAAAGGACGAACTATCTGATAACCTCAAGGATGCCAATAGTTTAGCGGAAACAGTGCTGTTCCGTGAAGTGATCCGTGAGCGCCTGGAGATGCCTGGCGCCGATCCGTTCACGCTGATCTGCGCTGATTATTCGTTCGGCGCGAACGTGGAAGACGCGGCGACTTTGATGCGGATCGGGCGCATCGCGCGCGCGGCGGATGTTTCGTTCGTGGCCCAAATGCGTCCCGAAATGTTCGGGATGGATTCGTTCGCGAAACTGCCTGAGCCTTCGGCATTCGTGATCCGCGAGGAGACGAATGAGGCGAAGTTATGGGCCGCGGTCCGGGCCGTGCCGGAAGCGGGATTCCTTGGACTTTGCCCGATGCGGTTTCTGGCGAGAGTCCCGTACGGCGCCGATTCCGACCCGGCTGAAACGTTCGAGTTTGAGGAGTTTACAGGTAAGGTTGCGCACGACCAGTTCGTTTGGGCGAACCCGTCCTTCGTCTGCGCGGTCCTGTTGGCCCAAAGTTACCGCGCATACGGCTGGGATATGGGCGATGCACTCATTCGCGACCTCGACCGGTTGCCGATCTTTCACTATCTCGATGACGGCGAGAAGAAGATGAAGCCGTGTGCCGAGACGCTGATGACCGAGGCTATCTCGGAGAAGCTTCTTGAGAACGGCTTGATGCCTTTGATCAGCTTCAAGGATTCGGACAGGGTTCGTATTGCCAGTTATCGCTCGGCAGCTTCTCCGGCGGCCTCGCTCGGCGGTCGTTGGAACAAGTAGTCGTTGCCGAAAGGTGTTGGCAACACCAAACGCATTTACTAGAATAGGAATTTGCTTTCAAAAGCGGGTGATCCCGCTTTTTGTTTCTGTAGCGATGTTCGACGAATCGTTCGACATTATTGTGATCGGAGCGGGTCACGCCGGATGCGAGGCGGCGTCGGCCGCGGCGCGCCTTGGCGCTGAAACGGCTCTCGTTACGATAAATCTCGATCTGATCGGCCAGATGTCCTGCAATCCGGCGATCGGCGGGATCGCGAAGGGACATGTGGTGAGAGAGATCGACGCGCTCGGCGGGATCATGGGCCGGGTGATCGATCGTACCGGGATCCAGTTCCGGCTTTTGAACCGGTCGCGCGGTCCGGCAGTGCAGTCGCCGCGTGCGCAGGCGGATCGCAGTCGGTATCGGGTCGAGATGAGGCGAGTTCTCGAAGCGACTCCGAATCTGAGCCTGCGACAAGGCGTTGTTGTCAGTCTAATTGTTGAAAACAGGGCGGTTATCGGTGTCGAGATGCAGGATCAGCGTCGCTTTGGCGCCAAAGCGGTAGTCGTCGCGACCGGGACGTTCCTCAACGGAACGATCCACACGGGCGAGCGCACCTTCTCAGCTGGAAGGGCCGGCGAGCCTGCCTCGATAGAATTGGCGGATAACCTGAAGACGCATGGATTTCCGGTCGGGCGCCTGAAAACGGGAACGCCGCCGAGGCTTGACGGCCGGACGATCGACTGGGATGCGTTTGAAGCGCAGCCGCCGGATGAGAATCCGGTCGCGTTCTCGTTCGCGACCGAGAAGATAGAGCAACCGCAGATCCAGTGTTACATCGGCTACACGACCGACAAGTTGCACGAACAGATACGAGGCAATCTGCACCGTTCTCCTCTCTACTCGGGAAAGATCAAAGGTGTCGGACCGAGGTATTGCCCCTCGATCGAAGACAAGGTCGTCAAGTTCGCCGACAAGAACCGGCATCAACTGTTCCTCGAACCGGAAGGACACAATACCAACGAAGTTTACCTGAACGGATTTTCGACATCGTTGCCGGCCGATCTGCAGCAGGAATTGCTGCGCATGGTCTCAGGATTTGAGAATGTCAGGATCATTCGGCCTGGTTATGCGATCGAATACGACTTTGTCGATCCGCGACAATTGCGTCCGACGATGGAAACAACGCAGGTCAACGGACTGTATTTCGCGGGTCAGATCAACGGAACGACCGGATATGAGGAAGCCGCGTGCCAGGGACTGATGGCCGGAATCAACGCCGCGCTGGTGATAGACGGTCGCGAACCGCTGGTGCTGGCCAGGAACGAGGGATACATCGGCGTTCTCGTCGACGATCTGATTCAGCACGGTGTCGATGAACCGTATCGCCTGTTTACGTCGCGCGCGGAGGCGCGGTTGACACTGAGGCATGACAACGCCGATGAACGGCTTTCACCGAAAGGTCGCGAGATCGGCCTCGTGGGTGATTCCGATTGGGATCGGTTCAATTCGAAACGCGATCGGACGGCGAGAGTTCGGAACTATCTGGACGGAACCCGATACAAACGGTCGTCGCCTGAATATGCCGCGGTCTCGAAAATGCTTGGTGCTGACTTGGGTGATTCGATAACTCTCGGGAACCTCGCAATGAGGCAGGGGGTTGACGCGAAATTGATTCATCGGCTTCTTCCCGACGAAATTCGTAACGAGATCTCGATGCCGATCCTGGAGACCGCGCTTGCCGATTCGCTCTATCGTGGGTATATCGAAACGCAGCGCGCCGCCAACGAGCGCGTCAATCATCATGACGCTCTTCGGGTTCCGGACGGGTTCTCATTCGGTTCGATAAGCGGGTTGTCGAACGAAATGGTCGAACGACTTGAGCGAGCCCGTCCTAAGAACTTCGCTCAGGTACGCAATATCACCGGACTGACGCCGGCGGCGATCTCGACGGTGTTGGTTCACCTCACCGGACAAAGAACCCGAAGCGACGCCTGACCGATCGGGTGTGGAACGTTCCACAATCCATGCATTACGCAGTTTCGGATACGGTTCGGCACGTCCTTTTGCAGCCACTGAATCGGACCGATTGCCTGCTCGATTGGCGGAAATATTGGGCCGGATTCCATCAGCACAGCTGTTCAGTGTGGAACGTTCCACACGATAGTAAATCCCCCTTCGTTGTGTTAGCTTATACAGACTTCGACATCAAGGAATAAAGATGGGAAAGATCATCGCGATCGCCAATCAAAAAGGCGGGGTCGGCAAAACGACGACCGCAGTCAATCTCGCCGCATCGTTGGCGGTTGAAGAAAAGCGCGTCTTGTTGGTCGACGGCGACCCGCAGGGAAATGCGTCGTCGGGATCGGGGATTCAGCGCGGCGTAGTGCGGAAGACGCTTTACAACGCGCTGACAATGAACGAACCGCCGCAGAACCTCATTCAACCGACGGAGTTACCGATGCTCTTTGTCCTTCCCGCCGACAAGAATCTTGCCGGTGCCGAGATCGAGTTGGTTGAAACAGAGCGCCGTGAGTATCGGTTGAAAGGCGTTGTGGAGCAACTGCGCGATCAGTTTGACTACATCATCATCGATTGTCCGCCGTCGCTTGGGCTACTGACGATCAACGGCCTGACGGCGGCCGATTCCCTTCTTGTGCCGATACAGTGCGAGTATTTCGCACTCGAGGGTGTCACCGAACTTTTCGATACGCTGGCGCGATTGCGTCGCGGCTTGAATCCGCAGTTGGCGATCGAAGGACTCTTGCTCACGATGTACGACGAACGGACGAATCTTTCTGCCGCCGTCGCGCAGGACCTTCGCGATTTTTACGGATCGCAGGTCCTGAAGACAGTCATCCCCCGAAACGTACGGCTCGCCGAGGCCCCAAGCCACGGCCAGCCGATCATCCTCTACGACATTCGCTCCCGTGGAGCGGAAGCCTACATTGAACTTGCAAAGGAGATATTGACCCATGGCTAGAAAAGCTCTTGGACGCGGACTCAGCGCCCTCATAACGGAAGACAATTTGAGCCCGGCGGATTCGTCCGGTTCTCTCGAACTGGACATCGACCTCATCGAACCGAATCCCGAGCAACCGCGAACGCGATTTGCCGAGGAAAATCTGGAAGAACTCGCGCAATCGATCCGCGCAAATGGGATCGTGCAGCCGATCGTCGTCAGAAAGAAGGGCGCGCGATACGAGATTGTCGCCGGCGAGCGACGCTGGCGTGCGTCGCAGCGTGCAGGACTCCAAAAAATCCCGGCGGTCGTCAAAGACGTTTCCGACGAAAAATTGCTTGAATTGGCGCTGATCGAAAATATCCAACGTCAGGAACTGAACGCCATCGAAGAGGCGCGAGCGTACCGCAAACTCGTTGACAGCATTGGACTTACACAGGAAATGATCGCGGAACGTGTCGGCAAGGACCGAACCCTCGTCGCGACCTCGCTGCGGCTTCTGAAATTGCCAAACGACATCCAGAAGCTTATCGAGGAACAAAGATTGTCGGCCGGACATGGACGCGCATTGCTGATGGCCGAGAGCGCCGACTCGCAGCGACGGATCGCGCGGAAGGTGATCGAAATGGCGCTGTCGGTCCGCGAAACGGAAAAAGCGGTCAAGCGAATCAGTCTCGACAAGACCCCAAATAAAGCAACGAAAGAAGTTAGCGCGAAAGCTGACGCAAACGTGAAAGCCGCGGAGACAAAGCTCCGACGCTTTCTTGGAACGCATGTATCGATCGTGCCGAATGTGAAAGGGACCGGTGGAAAGATACAGATCGAGTATTCCGGTGACGGCGATCTGAGCCGGATCTACGAGCTTTTGATGAAGAGTTGAAGCAGGGGCGCA
>JAKOSS010000784.1 GCA_029777145.1 Acidobacteriota bacterium
CGAGTCCGAGTCCCGGGAGCATCACCGCCCGCAGGACGTTCTTCACCGGCGCCGCCTCTCCGGCGGGTTCGCCGACGGCGTCCGCGATCGGGCTCACCAAAACGAGAGTAACGATCGGGATGAGGATCGCAGTTCCGGCGATCGCCATGAATCCGAAGTGGTCGTAGAGCGCGGACCCGATCGGCGCCCCGATTGCATACGCGGCGTAGAGCGCGGTTCCCATCCACGACATCACGCTGCCTGTCCGTTCGCCTCCGCTGAGCGAAAGTCCCCAACTCAATCCGCCGGTGATAATGAAACTCTCGCCGATCCCGAACACCAGCCGTCCGGCCAAAAGTATCGCCACTGAGATCGGAGGCATGTTCGCAAACGGGATCGAGGAGGCATACAGGACCCCGGATCCGCCCGCCGCGACAAGCCCCAAAATGACCGCCCTTTTTGCTCCGCGCCGGTCCGAGTAGTGACCGGCCCACGCCCGCGAAAGTAGCGAAGCGCCGAACTGGCTGCCGGCGACGATGCCGACGACGAACGTGCTCAGCCCAAGACCGTTATGTACATGCAGCGGCAAGACGGGCATCGCCAGTCCGATGATCAGGTACGCGACGAAGATCACGCCGATGATCGGCAGGATTCTCGTCAACAAAGACGGGGCGATCGCCGGTACCATGCTTTCAGAAACCACTGACATTTCTCCTTACTTCTCCGTGGTGAAAACCTCTTTCGCGAGCGTTATCGCCGACATCGCACGCGGCCATCCCGTGTAGAACGCAAGGTGCGTGATCGTTTCGATCAGCTCGGATTCGGTCACTCCGTTCTCTTTTGCCCTCACCAGGTGAAAACGAAGCTGTTCCGTATTTCCGCCGGTTATCAGCGCCGAGACCGTGACAAGGCTGCGGTCGCGTTTCGAAAGTTCCGGCCTCTCCCACACGTCACCGAACAGGACGTCGTCGGTCAGTTCGACAAGTTTCGGGGAAAAATCCCCGAGGCTCTTTTTGAGCGCCGACGGTTCACGGGAAGCGTTCCCGGATGCCTTCGGGCCGTAATATTGCTCGTCCGTCACCTTTTCCAGCCATTCGACGGCCTTTCCATCCAGCGCTTCCTGGATCGCGATGTGAGTGATGGCCGTCGCGGCAGTCGCTCCGTGCCAGTGTTTGACTCCGGGCGGTGTCCAAACGACATCACCGGCGACGATCTCGATCTTCTCGCCGCCTTCCTGCTGCACCCAGCCCTTGCCCGCCGTCACGATCAGTGCCTGTCCGAGCGGGTGCGTGTGCCACGCCGACCTCGCACACGGCTGAAACGTCACGCTGCCGCCGGAAACGCGCGAGGGATCGCTGCCCGCAAACAGCATTTCGACGCTCACGCTGCCGGTGAATGTCGCGTCGGATCCCTTGGTTGCCGACCGATCGCCTTTGCGGATGATCGTCATCGTCTTCGAATCGTTCATATTTCTCCTCGTTTGCCCGATGGCGACGACTCCGAAGATCGTGCAGAAAGCAATCGATCCGGCCAATACCGCCGCCGTTCGGGTCAATAAATCCATACCTCTCTTCATTTGTTCAGGTCTCCCTCGCCCGTTATTTCAAAGTCGACATGTCGATCGTGAACCGGTACCGGACGTCGCTCTTGAGCATCCGCTCGTAGGCTTCGTTGATCCGGTCGACGCCGATCACTTCCACATCCGACGTGATGTTGTGTTCGCCGCAGAAATCGAGCATTTCCTGCGTTTCCTTGATCCCGCCGATCGCCGATCCCGAAAGGCTCCGACGCCCGAACAGCAATCCGAATCCCGCGACTTC
>JAKOSS010000083.1 GCA_029777145.1 Acidobacteriota bacterium
CCGCAAGTTCGTCGGAAAGGTCGACGACTTTCTCGTCGCCGGACGCGAGATGAACGTCTATCTCGGCATCGCTTCGCTCGCGGCGACCGAATTCGGGATCGTGACCTGCATGTACACGGCCGAGAGCGGCTATAAGTACGGCTTTGCCGGAGTGACCCCCGGCATCACGATGGCGCTCGCGATGCTCGTCATCGGCTACACGGGATTCTGCATCAAGCCGCTGCGCGATTCGGGCGTGATCACGATCCCGGAACTCATCGAGAAACGATTCGGTCCGCGCGTCAGATGGTTGGCCGGCGTCGTGATCGTCCTCGGCGGACTGCTCAACATGGGCGTCTTTCTGCGCGTCGGCGGACAGTTCCTGGTCAAGATCGTCGGCCTGAACCCGGCCTCGTACGAGTTCTTCGGATTCAGGTTCGGATATCTCGAAGCGATGATGGCGACGCTGCTGATCGGAGTTGCGGTATACACGATCCTCGGCGGGATGCTCTCGGTTCTGATCACCGATTTCCTGCAGTTCGTCGTCATGAGCGCCGGCCTGATCGCGGTCACGATCCTGATCCTCGTCAACATCGGTTGGGAGAAGATCGCGACGACCGTCGAGACGAATTACGGTGCCGGCGGATTCAATCCGTTCATCCACCCCGATCTTGGCTGGCAATACGTGGTCTTCCAGATATTGTTGAATTCCGCGGCCGTGCTGACGTGGCAAACGACGATCGCCCGCGTTCTCGCCGCGAAGGATTCGGCGACAGGTCAAAAGATCTACACGCGAACGGCGTTCTTCTTTGTTTGCCGCTTCCTGATCCCGGCGATTTGGGGAATCGCGGCGCTCGCCACGCTCGGCAAGGTCACGAACACGCTCGATGCGATGCCGACGTTCCTTTCGACGTTCGTTCCGGTCGGGCTGATGGGACTCTGCATCGCTGCAATGCTCGCGGCCGATATGTCGACGGATTCGAGCTACATGCTGACCTGGGGGAGCGTCATCTACAACGACATCATGGCGCCGTTCCGCAAAAAGACTTGGTCTGAGAAGAAAGGCATCTTCGTGAACCGGACGATCGTCGCGCTGATCGGCGTGTTCTTGCTGTTTTGGGGACTCTTGTATCCGCTCGAAGGTGATCTGTGGACCTATCTCGGGATCACCGGAACGATCTACCTGGCGTCGATCTCGGTGCTCCTGATCGCGAGTTGTTACTGGAAAGGCGCAAACAGCTGGGGCGCGTTCGGATCGATCGTCGTCGCGGCGTTCATCCCGATGACGTTCCTGATCCTCGACAAGACGCCGTCAACGAAGGAGTTCGCCAAGTCGGTCGGACCGTACTATTCCGGGATCGCGGCGTACGTCGGATCGGCGCTCGCGATGGTCGTTTTCTCGATGCTGAAGCCAAGGAGGGCCAAAGTATGATCGTTTACTTTTGGATGATCCTGACGGGCGCTGCCGTCGTTTGGTACATCTTCGTCACCGCGTATGTTTCGTACAAAGGCGTGCACGACATACGCGAGATGTTGAAAACGCTTGAACGGAAAAAAGTTCAGGAAGTTGGGGAAGTTGAGGAAGTTTAGGAAGAGCCTGTCAGTACCGCCTGCGTGAGCGGGCGGTCGTCGAAGCAAAAAGTACAAAGTTGAAGGGCAATAAGTCTACCCGCGCCGGGCACGCTTACTTCGTGCGCGTTTCTGCATCGCTTCCTAAACTTCCCCAACTTTCAAAACTTCCCCAACTTTCAAAACTTCCCCAACTTTCAAAACTTACTTAACCACATAGACACATAGGGCACGAAGTTTCGCCGCGAAGTAATCATACATTCGGGATTACTCGCTTTCCAAACTTTCGCAACTTTCAAAACTTTCACACGAAGTAAACGTGCAAGGCGCGGGTAGACGTTTACTCTGGACTATCTAA
>JAKOSS010000084.1 GCA_029777145.1 Acidobacteriota bacterium
CGCCGGCGGATCGGTTCTTGAAAAGGCGTCGGAAGTGTTCGATGCCTGGTGCGCGGCGCTCGAACGCGTCGCCCGGCACGGCAACGCGGTCCTGATCTCATTCCTCCGCGCGACGCCGCGGTTTTTCGTCCAGCTTGGAGCATTGAAAAAACACGAGGACAAGATCGCCGTCGCGGGAAAGGTCCTCGATCTCGTTTCGGAAATCGCCGTCAGCGACGCGGAAAGCGCGCTCGCGGCGTTCAAATCGTCGGCCGGCGCGCTCAAATCCGTCTCGCTCGATCAGTTCGAAGAGTGGGTTGAAACGGGTCTTGCCGAAAAGGAAGGCTCGTCCGCAAAGGCGCGTAAGAGTTATTTCGCGCTCGAAACACGGCATTCGAACGAGATGCTCCGCGAAGGCCACGAAGGACTTCCGCTCGATTCGGTCCAAACGGTTCTGCGGATCTACGTCGAGGGACTGACCGGACGCGAGATCGAGATCGCGCCGCTCTCGGCGATGCCGCAGGAATCGCGCATCGGCGACGGAAAGACGATCTATCTTCCGGCGAACGTCGACGAGTTCAACTCCGACGAGCTTGATTTCCGGCTTTACAAGGTGCTCGCCGCGCACGGCGCCGGACAGATCGAGTTCGGGACGTTCACCAAGGATTCAAAGGAACTCAAAGCCGCGTACGCCGAACTTGCCGCGCTCTATGAATCGACGGCCGACGAGACCGACGCCTTCTCGCTCGCCGGTTACATCGAGGACGTTCGGAAAGGCGAGAAAGCCATGAGCGAAGACGAGATCCGCGCCGAGCTCAAGAAACGCGTCAAGAAGCTGCCGAAAGGTTCCGATTACCGCGACGTGCTTCAGGTCTTCCCGGAACCGCGTCTCGCGCGACGGATCTTCGGCACGATGGAGAACGCACGCATCGACGCCGCGCTTCGGCGAACCTATCGCGGGCTTCGAAAAGATCTCGACCTGATGCGCAACTTCCTGCGCCAGCGCCGGCCGATGATCTTCGACGTCCCGATGAACCAGGTTCCGTTCGAGCTGCTTTTCCAGATCACGATGTGCGGCGGCGCAACGGACGACGCTCGGCAGTTCTACGGACAGATCGTGTCCGAGATCGAAACGATCATCGAAAATTATCTGGTCCGCGATTCGATCCCAGATCCGCATTCGGCGATCCCAAATGTCGCGGACAGTCTGATGGCGACGTCGCGCGTTTACACGTTATTTCAAAACATAACTCCCGAGGAAACGCAGTCGGCGGAGTCTGAGAATCAGGAAAAAGGCGAGTTCGCGTACGAGGACAAGCAGGCCGAAGAATCCGTTCTCGAAAGCCAGGTCGAACGCGAACGCAAGCAGAAAAAGGCGCAGGACATCAAGGATCTGTTCAATGCCTGGAACGCGCTCGAAGACGATGACGAAGAGCCCGACGATCTCCAGGGCGCCGAGGTCTGGTCAACATCCGAGATGCCCGAACAGCCGCTCGAGGCCGGCGACGTCGCGTTCTCGTACGACGAATGGGACCGCGAACTGAACGACTATCGCGTGGGTTGGAGCCGCGTCATCGAGAAGAAAGTGCGTCAGGGCGACCGCAATTTCGTCGAACTTGCGCGGTCGCGTTACCGCGGAGTGATCTCGTCCATCCGGCACCAATTTCAGTTGATGAAGCCCGAGAATCTGACGCGGATCAACCGTGAGATCGACGGCGAAGATTATGATCTGAACGCACTGATCGACTACGTCGTCGACAAACGCGCCGACGGGCAGCAGTCGGAAAATGTTTATACGAAACGACTTAGAAAGCAGCGCGACGTCGCCGTCTCGATCCTGCTCGACCAGTCGTCGTCTACGGCGCGGACGATCACGCGCAATCCGCTGCAGCCTTACACGCATCCCGGCCGGCGGATCATCGAGGTCGAAAAGGAAGGTCTCGTGCTCATGAGCGAGGCGCTCGAGGCGGTCGGCGACGTCTATTCGATCAGCGGCTTTACGAGCGAAGGACGCCGAAACGTCAAGTTTTACGTCGTCAAGGATTTCGGAGAAAAGTACTCGGAAGAAGTCGAAAAGCGGATCGGCGGGATCACATTTCAAAACAACACGCGGATGGGCGCGGCGATCCGTCACGCCGTCGCCAAGCTTGTCCGTCAGGAATCGCGGACGAAGCTCCTGATCATCCTCACCGACGGTCGACCGTACGATCATGATTACGGCGACGCGCGGTACGCACGCGAGGACGTCCGCGAGGCGCTGACCGAAGCCAAAACGATGGGAATCACGCCGTTCTGCATCACCATCGACCGCGAATCCGAGGCCGAACTTCGCGATCTCTACGGCGACGTCGGATACACGATCATCGACGACGTTCTCAGTCTTCCGGAACGGATGCCGAACATCTACCGGCGCCTGACCAGTTAGTTAGGGAGTCGGGAGTCGGGAGTCGGGAGTCCTGGAATCCTGGAAAATCGCAAATCGCAAATCGAAATTCGCAAATGGAAATGGACTTTTCGGACGTGCGAAACTAAGTTCTTACTATGAGCATTGCGACCAAGACGGGTGACAAGGGTACGACAGCATTGATCGGCGGCGAGCGTGTCTCGAAGGCTGACTTTCGCGTCGAGACGTACGGAACGATCGACGAACTGGGCGCGGCGATGGGCTTTGCGCGCTCGATCTGCGCCGACGCCGGAATCAACGATCTGACGAAAAAGATCCAGCGCGAACTTTTCCTGGTTGCCGGTTCGGTCGCGAATCCGCGCTTCGAAGATGCTCCGCAGCCGTACGTGACTCCGCAGATGGTCGACGATCTCACTACCGAAGTCGGCCGCATCGAATCGATGGAAGGCATTCTCTCCGACTGGAGCCTTCCCGGCGACGTTTCCGCCGCGGCCGCGTTCGACGTCGCGCGAACGATCTGCCGTCGCGCCGAGCGATGCGTTGTTAGGATGAATGAATCGGGTGAGAACGTCGACACGCAGATCATCACTTATCTCAACCGCCTCTCCGATCTTCTTTGGTTGATCGGCCGATATCTCGAGCTCAAGGCCGGCGTCGACTCCTCGCTCCGCGACGACGAACACAAAGGCAACAAATGGTCGCGGGCGTGGTGACAGAAATTCCGGAATTTCAGAATTCCAAATTCCAAGATCAACCTCGACTATCAGTTATCCGCTCTCCGCTTTCAGCTATTCCGAGTTTTCGATGATACAGAAAAATTTCGTGGTCCCAAGCAACTATGTTGCGATTGCGACTCTCAAAATAGACGCGGAGGTCTTTTATGAAGTTGATTTTCCTGACGCTCGTCGTCCTCGCGTTCTGTATCGGAGTTTTCGCCCAAACCGATCCCCAGACGGTCAAAGTCGAAGAGTTTTTCCTTGCCAAAGACGACGGTTCAGGAAATGCCGGCGACACCGTCGAGTCGTTCACGACCACCGATATTCCGATCCACTGCGTCGTCATGCTCGATTCAATGCAGCGAACGAAGGTGAAACTGGTCTTCGTTGCGGTAAACGTGAAGGGCGTCAAACCGGAGAAACAGGTTTTCGTAACCAATTTCACGACGAACGGCGAGCAAAACCAGGTGAACTTCACCGGACGTCCGGGCAACTCAACGTGGAACGCCGGCGAATACCGGATCGACATCTATCTCAATGACTCGCTCGCGACCAGCAAGACGTTCGAGATCGCGTCGGCGGCGGCCGTTCCGCCGAATGCAGCCACCGAGTTTGCTCCGAAAACAAAACCACGCACCCGACGCGCGCGAAAGCCGTGATCTATGGCAAAAATCGTGATCCCGGGGCGTTCTCTTTTTGTATGAGAAGAACTCTCTTCGGAATCATCGTCATCATCGCCGCCGTCATTTCCGCAAACGCGAATGACGGCGTTTTTTATGCCTCGGGAAACACGCTGATCCCGCTTCAGGAAACGCGGATCTCGCTGCGAAAGGAATTGCTGAAATTTTACGTCGTCGATCACGGTTACGCCCGGGTCGAGGTCGATTTCGAGTTCTTCAATCCCGCGGCCGACAAGACCGTAACCGTCGGATTCGTCACGCCGCCGGCATTCGGAGATATTTCGGATGAAGAATCGAACCATCCGTTCATCACTGAATTCACGGTCAACGTCAACGGAACGGACGTTCCGTTCAAGGTCAAAAAACTCTCGCAGACCTCATTCAAACTCGGAACGGCGGCCGCTTCGGGCTTCGACTTCGTTTACTTTTTCCCGGTCAAATTCAAACGCGGACTGAACAAGATCCGCCACACGTACCGGTTTCGCGGCGGCGCGAGCGTTGAATTGCAGCGCGACTTCGCCTACCAGATCACGACCGGAAAGCGCTGGGCGAATCGCCGGATCGACGACTTCGAACTTCAGCTCCATCTCGACAACGGCATCTTCGCCGTCATCGATTCCTTTCAGAAAACGCGGATCGGCGCGAAGTGGGAGATCGTCGGCGACGGCGTCCTCGGTGCAAAGCCGCGCGAATGGTTCGACCCGAAAGCGCCGCGCGTGCGGATGGTTCATCTCAACAACGGATTTCTGAGATTCAAGGCGAAGAATTTCCGTCCCGACAACGATCTTTTCTTTGCCGAATACAACTGGCCGGCCGGATGGACCGGCGCCTGGTGCGATTCCGGAAAGAAATGCGACGGACCTGACGAACTTGAGCGGGCAGCGCGGTTCTTCAACCTCGCGCCCTGGTATGAACCCACCGACGACGACTTTTCAGAATTGACGGCAAACGATATCCGCATCGTCCGCAACTATTTCTTTGCCGTCCGCGGCTTGCCGTTTCGCGATCCTGAATTGCGCAGGTTTTTCTCGCAATTCTTTTGGTACAAACCGATCGAGGGACTTTCGCCGGCGGACGTGAAACTGACATCGAGCGAGGAGAAATTCCTGAAAAAACTCGCCGCGTTCGAGGCGAAAGGCAAATCGTAACGGCGAAATTTGCCCGGACGGCGGTTAAGAATTAACCTAAGTTCGTTATGAAACCACGATTTGCCGTCTATTTCGCACTTGTATTCATGTTCACGGCGTCGTTGGCGAATGCTCAAAAATTCGCCGACGACATCCATTCATACGCCGATCCGAACGCCGTTCGCGTGACCAACGTCGATCTCGACTGGACCGTTTCGTTCGAACAAAAGACAATTTCCGGATTCGCCACGCTGAGTTTGGAACGGACCGACAAGTCAGCGCCGCTGCTGCTCGACACGCGCGATCTCAAGATCTTCAGTGCCGAGGCGTCACCGGACAACCGCCGCTACGACCTGACGAAGTTCGAACTCGCGCCAGCCGACAAGATCCTCGGATCAAAGCTGACGGTCCAACTGCCGGACGGTGCAAAGTTCGTGCGGATCTATTATTCGTCGAGCCCGAACGCGTCCGGCCTGCAATGGCTTTCGCCCGAACAGACCGCCGGAAAGCAGCAGCCGTACATGTTCTCGCAGGCGCAGGCGATCCACGCGCGATCGTTTATTCCTCTCCAGGATTCGCCACAGGTACGCATCACGTACTCGGCCCGCGTCCGAACTCCGAGTGATCTTTTGGCGGTGATGAGCGCCGAAGGAAATTCAAGGACGAACGTCCGGACCGGCGATTACCGTTTCAACATGCGCCATCCGATCCCGCCGTACCTGATCGCGATCGGCGTCGGCGACATCAAGTTCAAGAGCCTCGGAGCGCGAACCGGCGTCTACACCGAACCGTCGATGCTCGCAAAAGCCGCGTGGGAACTGGCCGATACCGAGAAAATGGTCCGCGCGACGGAGCGCATATATGGTCCGTATCGTTGGGGACGCTATGATCTGCTCGTGCTTCCGCCGAGCTTTCCCTTCGGCGGAATGGAAAATCCGATGCTGACGTTCGCGACGCCGACGATCCTCGCCGGCGACCGCAGCCTCGTGTCGCTCGTCGCGCACGAACTCGCACACTCGTGGTCGGGCAATCTCGTGACCAACGCGACCTGGCGCGATTTTTGGCTGAACGAAGGCTGCACGACGTATCTCGAACGGCGGATCATCGAGGCGGTTTACGGCGTCAACCGGCGCGAGATGGAAGCGATGCTCGGCAAGCGGACGCTGATGGGCGAACTCGCCGAATTCGGACCCGCCGACCAGATCCTCCATGTCGATCTCGCCGGCCGCGATCCGGACGACGGGATGACGAACGTTCCGTACGAAAAGGGCGCGCTCTTCCTGCGCTATCTCGAGGAGAAATTCGGCCGGCCGCGTTTTGACGCGTTCATGAAAGGCTACTTCAATTCGCACGCGTTCCAATCGATCACGACCGAGACATTCGCCGATTATCTCGAAAGGAACCTGCTCAAACGCTATCCCGGAAAGGTCACGCGCGCCGAGGCCGACGTCTGGATGAACGAGCCCGGACTCCCGTCGAGCGCGCCCGATCCGAAATCGGACAATTTCGCCATCGTTGCGAAAGAAGCGACCGATTTTTCGAACGGATCGCTCGCGCTGAACGTTATCAACACCAAGAAGTGGACGACGCAGGAATGGCTTCAATTCCTGAAATCGATGCCTGAGAATCTTCCGACGACGAAAATGGCGGAACTTGATCAGGCGTTCGGTCTGACGAAGGCCGGAAATTCGGAGATCTCGTACCAGTGGCTGATGATGTCGATCAAAACGGGATATTCGCCGGCGGACGCAAAGCTCGAAGAATTCCTGACGACGATCGGCCGTCGCAAGTTCGTCCGGCCATTGTTCATCGAGCTCGCGAAGAAGGATATGCCCCGCGCCTGCGCGATCTATGCAAAAGCGCGTCCGGGCTATCACCCGATCACGCAAAGCTCGATCGATCCGATCGTGAAGTGTAAGTAGCCGATTTTAGAATTTGGAATTTGGATTCGCTCACTGCAAGCGATGTCTTGAATCCAAATTCCAAAATGAAAAATCCAAAATCTGTTGATGTTTTGTCCAAGCTGCGGTCTTAACGACGAAAACTCAAATCAATTCTGCCGGGCGTGCGGTACCAACCTTGCGCCCGTCAGGAACGCCGTCGAGCGTGGCGACAGCCTGACGCAATCGGCGGCGAGCGCTCGCGAGGAGATCGGACGCGCGTTCGCCGCGAAGATCCGGCAGGCGCAGAGCGCGACCGAGCTCAAGATTGTCGCCGAGGACGTCCTGCCGAAGGTCGAGCAGTTTCTCGAATCACCTGAGGAAAAGAAGCTTCGGAGAATGCGGACCGGGACGATCCTGACGGGAATCGGCGCCGGCGCGGCGATCGCGTTC
>JAKOSS010000785.1 GCA_029777145.1 Acidobacteriota bacterium
ATTGCTTCGAAACCTCCGGTTTCTGGTTGAAGAACGAGATTCCGCCGCCGAGACCGGTCTGCAGCCCATTTGCGTTTCCGACCGGTTCTTGGATCGCGATCGACGGGAATGACGAGATCGAATTCGGAATCGGCGCTCCGTTTGCGAGTTGGGTAAGCGCGAACGTCGTCGTCCGCGTATAGCCCGGCTGGATCACGTCGCCGCGACGTTCCCCGAGGAATCCCGCGAACAAACCGAATCCGCCGCGGATCACCGTTTTCTGGTTCATCGCGTACGCGACGCCGAAACGCGGCAGGAAGGTGTTCTTCGGCGTTTTGTAAAGACCGCCGTTTCCAAAGATCAGACCGCCTTTCGTCGTGAACGAGTTCGGATCGATGCCGATCGTCGGGTTTGCCGTGATCACGGCGCGGGCCGCCGCCTCAAACGGTTGGCTGTAGGTCAGATCGAAACCGGCGACGCTCTTGTTGTTGCGTTCCGTCAGCGGCGTTTCAACTTCGTAACGAAGGCCGAGGTTGAACGTCAGTTTCCCGTTGAATTTCCAGTCGTCCTGGACGAAAAAGCCGTAGGTCTTCGAGTATTCCGAATAATCCGACCGGCGGACGATCTGCATCGTCGTCGGCAGACCGAGCAGGAATGCCGCGTAGCCTTGAAGACCGTTGACGTCCTGATTGGTCGAGCCGTTGCTCGCCTGACGGGTGTACGTGTTGTCGAAAATGAACTGACCGGTCTGGTCGTTGCTCTTGAAATTGTCGTCTTCGCGGTATATGCGAAGCTCGCCGCCGAACTTCAGCGCATGCGTTCCGATGATCTTGTTGAGGATCGCCGAGAACGAATGCGTGTCGACCGGACGGAATTCGTTGGACATTCCGTTTCCGAGCGGTCCGCCCGTGAAGTCGAAGCGCGGGAATCTCCTCGTCGCTTCAGGGACGAGGCTGTTGTACGCCGACGACCAACCGAGCGACGACAGATCGTATCCCTGCGCGTCGGGTTCCTGGTCCTGACCGCGGATGAAACGATTGTATCCGTAGCGGATGTTCAGGAATGTCGTCGAATTGAACGTATGCACGTCATCGATAACGCCCTGGCGCGCCTTGAACAGGAAATTGACGCCGATGTACGGCGTTCCCGTGTAATCGTTGTAAATACTGTTGCGATTGTAGACGCTGCCGCGGACAAACAGGTGGTTGCTCGGCGTGATGTTCTCATCTACGCGGAACGTGTAGTTGTCGTACGGCTTTGTTTTCTCGGTCAGCGTGGAATCGTAGATGTTGCCGACGAGACCCGAGTTCTTCGGCGTCGCAAAGTATTCGAGAACCTTGCGGGCGACCGGATTGATCCGCGCCGCCGGAATGATGTTACCGGTGAATGACTGCTGTGCCGTCCACACCGGGCTTGAGACCGTTCCGGTATTGATCCGTGTTTCGGGATCCCAGATCGTCACGTTGTAAGCCGAAAAGTCGCCGTTCGCGAGCGCGGCCGTCGGAACCCAAACCGAAGCGCCGGCGTCGAAACGCGGACGCGAGTCGCGGATCCCTTCGTATCCGAAAAGGAAGAACGTTTTGTCTTTACCGTTGTAGAGCCAAGGGATGCGGACCGGGCCGCTGATGTAGCCGCCGAAACGGTCCGACTTCGATTCCGGGCGCGCCTGGCCGCGCGAGTTGCCGAAGAAATCGTTGGCCGCCCAGCTTCCGGGTTCGCCAAAATAATAGACCGAACCGCGAAGTTTGTTGGTGCCCGATTTTATGCTGATGCTTGTGACGCCGCCTTCAGTGTTTCCGAACTGGGCGTCGAAGGTCGCCGTCTGGACCTTGAACTCGCTGACAATGTCGGTCGGCGGAACGTAGGTCGCGATGACCTCGTTGGCGTTCGCCGTCGCCGTGCTCGGCGCGCCGTCGATCGTCAGATCACTGCGATTGCCGCGCGTGCCGTCGATCGCGAATCCGACGATGTGAGTCGGTTCGAACGGGCGGTCGAGACGGGCCGAACCCGTGTAAGTCACGCCCGCCGAAAGTCCGATGAGTTTGTACGGGTCGCCGTGAACGAGCGGAAGTTCCTCGATCCGGCGGCCATCGACGACCTGGCCGATCGAGGCGTTCTCGGTGTTGAGCTGCGGAAGATCGGCGGTGACGTTGACCGTTTCCTGTCCGCCTCCGACCTCGAGCGCGAAGTCGGCTTGAATTGTCTGGTTGATCTGTACTGTTACCGCGTCGCGCACGGATTTCTTGAATCCTTTCGC
>JAKOSS010000786.1 GCA_029777145.1 Acidobacteriota bacterium
GCAAACCGAGCAGTTTTGGAAACTGGCCAAGCGCGATGATCAATCCGACGCCGGAAAGATAACCGCTGACGACCGGGTATGGAATGTATTTGATGAGTTGGCCGCCCTTCAGCAAGCCGTAAAGCGCTTGGAGAAAGGCCGACAGCAATGCCGTCAGCGCGAGCAGTCCCGGGATCCGTTCGGCGGGAACCTGTCCGTCGACGAGGGTAATCGCGAGACCTGACAGCACGGCTGCCGCCGGCGCGCAGGGGGCCGTCACAAGTGCCGGCGTGCCGCCGACGAACGGTGCGACAAGTCCGAGCGCCGCCGCGCCGATCATTCCGACAAGCGCTCCCTGACCGGCCAATTCCGGCGAGATCGCCGAAAATACGAGAACACCGAAGGCGATCGAGGACGGCAGTGCGACGAGCATCGACGCGAGTCCACCCCAGAATTCGTTGATAAAGTGGAAACCGGAAGCTTTGGCCGCGGATGTGGTGGTAGTCATTGTATTCTCCCGGCTGTTCTGTGGGAGGACGGCGACCGAACTAAGAGAAATACTCTGGTTTCATCATAAGCCCGCCTGGTCAGTTTGGGAAGTTGAGCAAGTTGAGGAAGTTGAGGAAGTTGAGGAAGTTTTGGAAGTTGAGGAAGTTGAGGAGGTTTTGGAAGCAGGAGTCAGTACCGCCTTGTCATTTTGGGAAGTTGAGGAGGTTTTGGAAGTTTGGGAAGCAATGGTTGGTACCGGCTGCGTCAGCGTTCGCAATCGCAAATCGCAAATCGCAAATCTAAAATCGCAAATCGAAAGGGCGGTAGCGACCGGCAAATCGAGAGTGGGTGGACGGGAAAGCGGGCGAGCTGGCGGATTACAATAACCCAAGGATGTCAGGGCTCTAGCCCACCTTCGGCTAAAGCCGCAGATCATGCTGAATCCCGTTCCGTTCGTTAAAACGAACGGCAATTCATGGAGAACCTCTTCGTTAGCGACCGGGTCGCCCGGAAGGACGAGCGTGATGGATGAACGCTGAAGCTAGCCAAAAATCCTAGTCAATCGCAAATTGCGGAGCGAGAGCCGATGGCGAATCGGTTCATTAGTTAGCCTTCAGAGCAAAACAAGCAGAGTATTCACTTGAGATCCGTCAATTCCTCCTCCGTCATTCTAAAGTCGTCAGCAATATTGACGTTGGCCTCCTCTCCAAGGATCCCGATCCTACGATTTTTCCCCACCGCTTCAGCGACACGCGCCTCGACGAGCGTTCGAATCCGGTTCAGTTCTTGTTCCGAATCAGCTTCGAATCTGAGCACGAGGATCGCCTGCGTGTTCGAGGCGCGGACAAGACCCCAACCGTGCTCGAAGACGATCCGGGCGCCGTCGATCGTGATCACCTTGTTCGTTTTCGAGAACTCGTCGGCGATACGAGCGACAACATCAAACTTCGTTTCGTCAGGACAATCGACTCGCAGTTCCGGAGTCAAATAAGTCGGCGGAAGGTCGCTGAGAAGTTCGGACAGGTTTTTATCCGTATGAGAAAGGATCTCGAGCACCCGAGCGCCGGCGTAAGTCGCGTCGTCGAAACCGTAAAACTTGTCGGCAAAGAAGATGTGACCGCTCATTTCACCCGCGAGCGCGGCGTGCGTTTCCTTCATTTTCGCCTTGATCAGCGAATGGCCGGCCTTGAACATGATCGGGTTTCCGCCATGCGCGGCGATGTCGTCAAAGAGGTTCTGCGAGCATTTGACCTCGGCGATGATCGTCGCGCCGGGTTTCGTCTTCAGCACTTCGCGCGAGAGCAGGACCATCAATTCGTCGCCCCAGATGATGCGGCCCGTCTCGTCGATGACGCCGATCCGGTCGCCGTCGCCGTCGAACGCGATGCCAATGTCTGCGCCGGATCCGCGCACGCCCTCGATGCAGTCTTCAAGGTTCTCGGCGACTGTCGGATCGGGATGATGATTCGGGAAATTGCTGTCAGGTTCGGTAAAGAGCTTCACGAGTTCGACTCCGAGCCGTTCGTAAACCGGCACCGCCGTCACTCCGCCCATTCCGTTTCCGCCGTCAACGACCGCTTTCATCCGCCTCGTTCCGAGCTTGATCTTCGAGACGATATCCTCGCAATAATCTTCGAGAACATCGACCATCTCGACCGATCCCGACCCGCACTCGAATTCACCCGCCAAAGCGATCTCCTTGATCTCCTGGATCTGTGATCCGAACAGCGTCTGCTTGCCGAGACAGATCTTGAAGCCATTGTGATCAGGAGGGTTGTGCGATCCGGTGATCATCACGCCGCCGTCGGTGCCACGAGTAAAAACAGTGTGATAAAGAACCGGCGTCGGAACGCGTCCGACGAGCATTACATCGCAGCCGGAATCGTTGAATCCTTTTGTCAGGAGATCGCAGAAACGCGGCGAACTGATCCGCGCGTCGTAGCCGACGGCGATCACCCGAGCGTCGTTCTGACGGAAGAAAGTACCGATTGCCCGCGCGAGAATTTCGACGGTACGGTCGGTCAATTGCGGCCCGACGATTCCCCGTATGTCGTATTCCCTGAAGATGTTCGTGTTCATTGTCTGCCGATTGTAAGCCCTCTCACCGACTTAAACAATCAACAGTTAGACATTCACAATTAACTAGAAACCCGTCTTTTGCTATACTTTCACCTTTGTCAGACGGGCAACAGGACTCCGCTGTTCGGCATCGTAAAGTGGCGTCCAATACGAAGTTTATGAAAAATCTTTCTCGACTCTTATTCACGCTGACGGCGATCCTCGTTTACGCCGCCGTCGGATTTTCGCAGACACCGACGCCGACTCCCACCCCGACGAATGAAGACTCGCCGACGAAGGTGTTCGAGGTCCGGTTGCCGGTAACTGTTGAAGACAAGGACAAAAAGCTTGTCAGCGGATTGTCGCGCGATGATTTTGTCGTTCTCGAAGACGGTGTTGAGCAGGACGTGACGTTCTTCACCGACGAAAAGACAAATCCGGAGGTTTGGGTCGGCGTGCTGATGGACACTTCGGCATCGACGAAAGGCAAGCTCAAATTCTCGAAGGAAGCGGCGAAGAATTTTCTTTACACGGTACTCAAGGTCCGCAAAGACCGAGCGGCCTTCATGACATTCGACAACGAGGTCAACCTGCTTCAGGATTTCACCGACAAGACGGACCTTCTCGATAAGGCCGTCGACAAAGTGAACAAAGTCGGATCGCAAACCGCGCTTTACGACGCGGTCTGGCAATTCGTCGACGAGAAACTCCGCAATGCGCCGGGCCGGCGCGTTGTTGTGGTGATCACCGACGGTGACGATACGTTCAGCCGCGCGGAACTTCAGGACGTCATCGATATTGCGCAGCGAACCGAAACCACAATTTTCGGCATCTCGACAAAGGAAGGTTTTCTTGGCGTCGTCCCGGGCGTTGAAGTCGGGACGATCAAGGACAAGGGCGACAAGTTTCTGACGCAAATGTCCGAAGACACCGGCGGCAAATCGTTCTTCCTTGCCGACATGTATGCGCTGGAGAAGGCGTTCAAGAAGATCAGCGACGAACTGAAGTCGCAGTACACGCTGACTTACCGTCCGGCGAATCAAAACCAGGACGGTCGTTTGCGGAAGATCGAGGTCAGGTTCCGAAATCGGGAAGATGAAAAGAAATACCGGATTCGGACGAAATCGAGTTACAGAGCGGTCAAGGACACGCTCAGATAATTTTGGGTTTTGCTTGTGAGTAAACGTGGTTTTCTGATTTTTCTCGTGGTTCTCGCTTTCGTGGCGGGCGGGCTTTTGGTAGACGACGCGTCGCACGCGCAGGAGCGGCCGGAGACAAAGTCGCCGACCCCGACGCCGACTCCGGTTGATGACGACGAACCGATTCGCGTCAACACCGAACTCGTGAACGTATTGTTCACCGCGCAGGATCGCAACCGGCGTTTGCTGACGGATCTCAAGAAAGAAGACGTCAAATTGTTCGAAGACGGTGAAGCGCAGGACACGGTTGAGTTCAGCCGCCAGGTTGATCTGCCGCTGAGCCTCGCGATCCTGATCGACACGAGCGCGTCGCAGGAGCGGACTTTGCCTGAAGAGAAAGCGGCGGCGAAATCGTTCGTCGAATCGGTCGTCCGACCTGTCAAAGACGAGGTCGCGATCATATCTTTCACCGGTGAAGCGACGCTCGAGCAGGGCATGACGAGCAATGTCCAACGTCTGCAACGGGCGATCGACCGGGTCGAGTTCGTTCCGCCTTCAGGATACATCGGCGGCGGCATTGTGACGGGCGGACGTGTTCCCGGAACTCCGCCGATCTCAGGCGGAAATCAGCAGATACAGGGATCGACCGCGATCTGGGATGCGATCTGGGTGACTTCGGACGAGGTGCTTGGACCGGCTCCCGACAGAACGCGCCGCGCGATCATTTTGCTCACCGACGGCTACAATACGTTCGGGAAGAAGAAACTCGATGACGCCGTGCAGTCGGCGTTGAAATCGGAAGCGGTCATCTATGCGATCGGGATCGGCGACAACTTTTATTCGGGTGTCGACGAGGGAGTCCTCAAGAAACTCAGCGAGCGGACGGGCGGTCGGGCGTTCTTCCCGCGCGACGAAACTGAGCTGCGGCGGGCGTTCCAGCAGATCCAGATCGAGATGCGTTCGCAATATCTGATCTCATACGAGCCGACGAACCAGAAGCGCGACGGATCGTACCGCAAGATCGAGATCCAGATCGTCAATTCGGAACTTTCGAAACAGAAGACAACGGTCACGCACCGGCAAGGATATTTCGCGAAGAGCGAGGCCACGCCGACGCCGTCACCGCAATAGCGCCGTATCTGTGTTGATCTAAACTGCCCGTTGAACCGGGCAGTTTTTGCTTTCGGAAGACATTGAGCAAGAGCAGCTACCAATTCATCACAGTTTGGAAACTCGACGCACCGCTCGAAAGCGTTTGGGCGGAGATCAAGGACTCTGAGTCGTGGCCTTCGTGGTGGCGCGGGGTTCTGAGTGTGGAAAAACTGCGTGACGGAGACGATTCGGGTGTTGGAGCCGTTCATCGTTCAACCTGGCGCAGTGCTCTTCCTTACAATCTTCAGTTCGATTCGGAGGTCGTTGGGATCGACGAACCATGTTCGATCGAGGTCCGTGCTTTCGGCGAACTTGAGGGCTCGGGAATTTGGACTCTGACGTCGGAACCGGACGGTTCGACGCTTGTCCGGTACGATTGGCGCGTCGAAACCAACAAGGCATGGATGCGGGTTCTCGCGCCGATTATGAAGCCCTTCTTTCGCTGGAATCACGATGTTATCATGGCGTGGGGCGGCGAGGGTCTTGCCCGCAAACTCAACTGCAAACTGATCGAGAACATCTGAACGGACTTCCGACAAAGGCAATTATTCTCGCCCGCGGACTCGGGACGCGCATGCGAGCCGAAGCTTCGGGGACAAGCTTGACCGACGAACAATCGCGTATCGCCTCGGCCGGGATCAAGGCGCTGATTCCGATCTCCGGCGACCGGACGATCCTAGATCTTTCGATCCGAAACCTGAATGCCGCCGGATTCAGCGAGATCGGCCTCGTCATCGGTGACGAGCACGACGAGATCCGCGAGTTTTGCTCTCGGCGCGGATACGACGTTTCATTTGCTGTTCAGAAGGAACCATTGGGAACGGCGGATGCGGTACTCGCGGCGGAACCGTTGGTCTATAGAAACGAACTTTTCCTGATCGTGAATTCGGATAATTTGTACCCCGTCGAGAGTTTGAAACTGCTTCGCGAAGTGAATCGGCCGGCGATGATCGGATTCGAACGACGAGCACTGATCGAGAATTCAAACATCCCGATGGAACGGATCGCCAAGTTCGCCACGATCGAGGTTGACGCTGACGGCAATCTCGTACACGTCGTGGAAAAACCTGAAACCGTCGAACCGGACGCGCTCGTTTCGATGAATGCGTGGCTTTTCGATCGGACGATCTTCGAAGCCTGCCGGAGCATCGGTTTGTCGCCACGCGGTGAGTACGAGCTGACGTCGGCGGTACAATTTGGGGTTGATCATTTGAACGCTCCAATCGCTGTCGTGCGATCGAGCGAGGGAGTTCTTGATCTTTCGAGCCGCGCGGACATCGGGACCGTGAGCGGTAAGCAGTGAGCTTTGGACAGTGGTCAGGTTGCTGCGAGTGGGAGAGCGGGAGAATGGGGAGTGGGCGATCGGGACA
>JAKOSS010000085.1 GCA_029777145.1 Acidobacteriota bacterium
CGAGAATGTTGATCCCGCCGTCGGCGAAGCTTGAACCGAGCACGTTCGCGTTGATGTCGGAAACCTCGCGGATCACCGGCGCATCGCCGAATGTCAGCGGCGTTATGCCGGCAGCGGCGTTGGCGGCGACCGTGAAGGTGACCGTGACGATCTGGCGGGTTCCCGGCGCGACCGCCTGGCCGAACGGCATCGCCAGCACGACCCCGACCTTTCCCGGATTGGAAAGGTTCGGGATGAGCGTCGCGGCCTGCGTGTCGGAGCCGTTCGCGGGCACGGGATTCGAGAGCGTCAACGGATCGTAGCTCAGCGTGAAGCCGAATCCGTTCTCCGTTCCCTGGGCGTCCGCCTCGATCGAGACCGTCACCTGCTGGCCCGGCGACGACTGGGTGTCGACGACGCGCGTCGCGGTCGGTGCGAGGTCGGAACGGGCAAGTTCCCCGGCGATGTCCTTGCCGGATCCGTCCGAATCGACGAGGTTCGGCGCGGCCAGCCCGCCGGTCGGGGTGACGATATCGAGGCCGGCGGCATAGCGTCCCGCCTGCGTGTAATCGGCAACCGAGAGCGTGCCGTTTCCGAGCGACGCGCGCGGTGCGCAGTCGGCGCGCTGAAATTCGTTGTAGTTGGAATTCAGCGTGTCGAGCCCGGCGACGAACCGGCCGACCTGCGTGAAGTCCGTGATCGAGATCGTGCCGTTGTTGTTTCCGGTCGGGCGCGGCGCCACGTCCGCCTCGAATCCCTGAGCGAAGGTCACCGTGCCGTCGAGGTACGAGGTCGGGAGGCCGTCGGCGTTGACGTTCGCGATCTCGCGCGCGAGCGGAACGTCACCGAAGGTCAGCGGCGTGCCGTACGCATTCGTCGGCAAGGTCGCGAACGTGATGGTCGCGAGCGACCGCGTCCCGGCGTTGAAAGCCTGCCCCGCCGGAAGCGCGAGCAGGATGCCGAGTTTGCCCGGGACGGACGTGTTGAGCGTGAGGAACGCGCCCGCGGCGTCAGCGCCAAGCGCGACCTGCGGGCCGACGAGGATCGACTGATCGTAATTCACCGAAAATCCGAGGGAATTTTCGTCACCCTGGGCGACGAGTTCGACGGTCGCCGGCACATTTTGGCCCGGCGTCGCATTCCCGCCAATGACCCGCAGCTGGCGTGACGGGGCGGGCGTCGCGGTGAAATTCACGTTCTGGTCGTCGGCCGTCAGGTTCGGGAACTGACGGTTCAACGGACCGAACGTGTAACCGATCGCCGACGGGGTGATGGAATAGGTTCCGTTCGGGGCCAGATCCGCGAACGCGAAATGCCCCTGCGCATCGGTCTGAACGGTTGCGTTCTGTGTTCCCTGGAGCGTCATCGTGATGTTTCCGAGCGGCGTCGCGTCGGCCAGGCTCACGACGCCGGAGAGCGTCAGCAGCGTTCCGTTGTCGTTGTCGGCGATGTTGAGGACGGCGCTCGACGGGACGCCGAGAGTCGCGCCGCCGATCGGATTCGAAAGCGCGAGCCCGACGCTTTCAGCCGGTTCGGGGACGGCGTCGTCCAGCAGCCGGACGTTGAAGGTCTTGCTCGTTTCGCCGTCAAGAAAGACGAGCGTTCCGGCCGCGGCGACATAATCCGAGCCCGGAAGCGCGGTTCCGCCGGTCGTCGAATAGTCGACGGCGACGGTCCCGGCCGTGCCGGCGGTCCTTGCGACGGTGATCGTGACGTTGTCTCCCTCGACACCGGAATACGGCGCGAACGCGAACGAGAGACGGCCCGGACTGTCGTCGTCGAGGATCGTCCCGAGTCCCTGACCGTCGCTGACCGGGGCGTTCGACGGGTTCGACAGATTTACGAAGAATGTCTCGTCCAGTTCGGGCGTGAGATCGCCGACGACCGTCACGCTGATCGTCTTCTGGGTTTCTCCGGGAGCGAAATTCAATGTCCCGGTCGCGGCGACGTAGTCCGACGAGGCTGTCGCCGTCCCGTTCGCCGTCGAGTAGCCGACCGAAACCGGATAACCGCTCGGGGACGAAAGCGTCACGCCGAAATTGAACTGGACGGTACCGAGATTGCCTTCGGAGGACGAAACGTCAGAGATCGAGAGCGCCGGCGGATCGTCGTTGTCGACGATCGTGAGGACCGCGGTCGGGTTCGGCGCAAGGGAGACGCCCGGACTTGGGTTGCTGAGGGTGAGATTCACGGTCTCGTCGGGTTCGTCGAGCGAATCTTCAAGGACGGAGACGTTGAAGCTCTTGAGGACCTCGCCGTCGGCGAACTGCAGCGTTCCGGAGACGGCGGTGTAATCGGAACCGGCCGCGGCGCTTCCGTCCGACGTCGCGTAGCCGACCTGGATCGCACCGAAACTCCCGCCGGTGCGGCTGACGACGATCGTGCGCTGTCCGCCGCCTTCGTTCGCCGAGTACGACGCGGCGGAGAAGGTGACGTTCCCGACGGGCGGCGTGACCGTTTTGCACGGCGAGAATTCCGAGGTGTTTCCGTTCGCGTCGGTGGCCGTCGCGGTGACGATCTGACCCGCGGTCAGCGACGGCGCCGATATCGCAAACGCGGCGTTATTGCCGCCGGGCGGCGTGGCGATGTCGGTCGAGCCGAGAAAATAGCGGCCCTCGCCGTTGCCCGAAGCATCGCATGAGTCGACCCGGTAGAGATCCACGGAAAAGGCGGTGTTCGCGGTGCTGTTCAGCGTTCCGATGACCTGATCCGGCTCGGCGAGCGTGATGACGGGGAAATTTTGCAGGTTGTCGGCGCCGGTGTCGGCGTCGTTGACGTCGTTCGGCGTGACGCCGTTGGCGCCGAGGTCGATCCCGAGCAGTCCGTTTGAATAAACCGAGTTGCGCCGCAGCGCGTTCTTCGTGCCGGAATCGACGGCGATGCCGCGGACGGCGTTGAATGCGATGACATTGGCGTCGCCGGCGTCCGTTCCGCCGATCTGGTTCTGCGAAGCCGCGAGGGCGATATGGATGCCGGAACCGTTGTTCCCAAGGTTCGATCCGCCCGAATTCGTCCCGACGATGTTCCCGGTGACGGCGTTCGACAGCGCGTCGGTGCCGTTGATCAGTATTCCGTCGCCGAGATTGCCCGAGACGATGTTGGCGCGGATCTGGTGCGTGCCGTTGTTGGGATGCGCGAGGTCGACGTTCCTGACCTCGAGCCCGTCGCCCAGGTTCTGGATCTTCGAGGTCCCGGCGGCGTTCAGGCCGACGATGTTGCCGAAGACCTTGACCGCGGCCGATTCCTCGAGGTTGACGCCGTCGGCACCGTTGCCCGATATGAGGTTGCCGCCGGCCGGATCGCCCGCGGTGAGCGAGCCGACGCCGCCTCCGTTCGTCTTGTAGAAATGGACCCCGTTCTGGGTGTTCCCGATGGCCGCGGTCCCGGCATCGTTCGTTCCGATCCGATTGCCGCGGATCGCGGCGGGCGTCGCGAAAACGTTGATGCCGTCGGCATTGTTTCCCGAAATGACGTTTCCGGCGCCATTCGTCGTGCCGCCGACCGTCAGGCCGAAGGCGCCGATCGTTTCGATGCCGTTCGTCGCGTTCCCGAGACCGGCGGTGCCGGCCACGTTGGTGCCGATGTAGTTGCCGGCGATCGCCGCGGCGATCATATCCGAACCGCCGTAGATGTAGATGCCGCTCCGCGCGTTTCCGGAGATCAGATTGCGGGCGCCGGCGGTCGTTCCGCCGATATTGAGATCGATGTGATTGCCGGCAAGGACATTGTCGGTGTAAACGCCGTAGAAATTGCCGACGGCGGCGGTGCCGTCGTAGTCGGTGCCGACCTTGTTGCCCTCGATCGTAACTTCCGCCGGAGTGGCGAAGATCCCGAAATCATTGGGCGCCGTGATGTGGATCCCGTACGAATTGTTCCCCGAGACGACGTTGCCCTCGAAAATTCCGGTTCCGCCGATGTGATAGCTGCTCGAACCCTTGAGGCTCAAGCTGATGCCGCTCCCTGAATTCGGAAGCGCCGTCAGCCCCGTCGGATCGGTCCCGACGAAATTGCCGAGCAGATTGAGATTGCAGAGCCCGGTACCGGTACAGTCGAGGGAGATCCCGTCGCCGCCGAACCGGTTGATCGCGAGGCCGTAGATCGAATACGTGGTCGTCGGTGCGATCTGCCCGAGGATCAGGCCGACGATCGAGATCCCGTCGGTCTGCGATCCGGCGCCGCTTCCGTTCAGTTCGATCAACGGCTTTCCGAAGTAGCCGGACTGGGACGCGCCGTTGATCGTCACCGACCGGGTCAGACCGGGAAGCGGCGACAGGATGTTTATCGTATGGACGCCGCTGCCGGGA
>JAKOSS010000787.1 GCA_029777145.1 Acidobacteriota bacterium
ATCACGATCACGCCGGAACAGTTCTTTGAAGAGTTGCCGAATCTCGTCTGGCACGAAGACGAGCCGATCGGATTCATCGCGTCGGTTCCGCTGTACTTCGTTTCAAAGCTCGCGCAGAAGCACGTCAAGGTCGTCCTGACGGGCGAGGGAAGCGACGAGATCCTCGCCGGTTACGCGCGTTACGCGAAGGCGCTCCAGCTGCTTGAATACGGCGAAAAATACGAAAGCCTGACGCCGTCGTTCGTCCGCAGCGCCGTCCGCGCCGGAGCTTCGCGCATCGGAGGCAAGCTCGAACGGACGTTTCTGACGCGCTCGGCGGACATCGAGAGTCTGTTCCTCGACAACTTCGCGGTTTTCGGCCGTGAGATGCAGCATCGCCTGTTTACCGATTCTGCGAAAGAGCGGATCGGCGAATTGGATCCGTACCGCAATCAGAACACCTGGCTTGCGAAAACAGATGCCCGTGAACTGCTCGACAAACTCCTCTATGTCGATTCCAAAACCTATCTGCACGAGCTGCTGATGAAGCAGGATCAGATGTCGATGGCCGCATCGATCGAATCGCGCGTGCCGTTCCTCGACCACGTACTCGCCGAACTCACGGCCCGGATGCCGGTCAACATGAAACTCCGAGGTAAAACGACCAAATTCCTGCTGAAAGAGGCGATGACCGGAATGCTTCCGGAAGAGATCCTGCACCGCAAAAAGATGGGATTCCCGGTTCCGGTCGGAAATTGGTTCCGCGGCCGGTTCAGAAACGTCATCGACGAATACGTCCTTTCAGATCGCGCCCGTTCGCGCGGCATCTTCGATCCTGAATTCGTCTCCGAACTCGTCGGTCGCCACATCGCCGGCGAAAATCACGACGAACGGCTCTGGTCGCTCGTCAATTTCGAGATCTGGCAGCGCCGCTTCTTCGATCTCGAAGCTCCTGAGAAAGCTCCTGCCGAGCGCGAAACGCTCGCCCACGCCTGATCAATCGCCTTCCGCACATATGCCTGCAATCATCGAAAAAGTTAAGAAAGCCGGCGTCGAACTGTACTTGAACATGTTCGCGCACCGACCTGAAGCCGAGAACGCTGAATGGACCGTTTCGCCGCACGAGTTGCGATCGGTCGCCGTCCGCTGGCCGTCGCAATATCAATGGGACGCGGCGTCCGATTGGGTCGACGTCCTGCTCTACGGATTGCGGTCGCACGTGCCGGTGGAGATCGTCGACGACATCCCGCAGCGATACCGCGGAACGGTCGTGTTCGAGATGATCATCGGCGGGCGAACGCGACGCATCGCGATCGGCTATTCCGATTTCATGACGATCGAGGAAGACTGCGCCGAGGAATGCGATCTGTATTTCAAGATGCAGTTCGCGAAGCGCGGCTACGGTTTCGCGAACGTCATCCCGGGCGGTTACGTCCCGGACGGAAAACGCCTTTACCAACACCTCGGAAACCTGCGCAAACTCCGGCAAAGCGGCAATTTCAAGTTCGACGTTTACGGCCGTTTCGGGCTCGCCTACGCTCGTGAGACGCGTGAAAAGGCGGTCCGGCTGCTATCGGATCAGGAACATTTTGCGTTTGAAGGCGGAATGAAGACGGTCCTCTATCTTGAGTTCCTGCAGGAAGTTGCGCGTTCGAAGGTATGTATCGACATGCCCGGGCTCGGCGATTTTTGCTTCCGCCTTATCAACTACCTCGCGATCGGATCGTGCGTCGTTGCTTATCCGCACCGGACGATGCTCAACATGCCTTTGGTCGATCGCAAACACATCGTCTACTGCCGCGAGGATATGTCGGACCTCGTCGAACTTTGCGAGCATTATCTTTTCCACGACGCGGAACGCGAGAGAATCGCGCGCAACGCCCGCGAATTCTTCGACCTTTACTTGCACAAAGACAATCTGGTCAAATATTACCTTCGGAATTGCCTCGATAGGCTGAAATAGCGATGTTGGTTGCTGAACAAAACGAGTCGGGATCGCCCACGGATGTCCTCCGCGGGCGCGACATCCTGTGCTTTTCGCACGACTGGACCGGCGATCCGCTCTCGAAGACGCACCTGATGCGCGTTCTTTCCCGCGACAACCGCATTCTCTGGATCAACGCGATCGCGAACCGCATGCCGACGGCTTCGGGCAAGGACATGGCCCGCATCTACAAGAAACTGAAGAGTTTCACCGAGCCGATACGCGAGGTTGAGCCGAACATTTTCGTCCTCAATCCGCTCGCCGTGCCGACCTACGGTTCGGCCGCCGTTCGTGCGTTCAATCAGAAATTCCTCGTGTCGCAGGTCCGTCGCGCGATGCGGAAGCTCAAGATTTCGGATCCGATCAACATGGTCTTCAATCCGGCCGCCGGTCTTTTGGCCGGGAAACTCGGCGAACGCGAACTGATCTACTATTGCGTCGACGAATACACCGCGTTTACGGGCGTCGCGTCGGGATTGCGCGAGATCGAAGAAGATCTTTTCAGGCGTTCGGACGTCGTGGTGGTTTCGGCCGAAAAGCTCTTTGAGTCGAAAAAAGATTTCAACCCGAATACGTTCATCATCCGTCACGGAACCGACTGGAATCATTTTCGGAAAGCCCTCGACCCGGATACGAAAGTGCCCGACGAGATCGCTTCGCTGCCGCGTCCGGTGATCGGATTTCACGGGCTTCTGGCCGATTGGGTCGATTAC
>JAKOSS010000788.1 GCA_029777145.1 Acidobacteriota bacterium
ATTCTCGACAATGAATCCCCGTGTTGTTCCTGCCAGACAGGCGGTTTCGAGCGACGGCGTGAAGATCTTCCCGCCTCTGATCCAAAAGACGTTCGCGCACGCCGCCGACGTTACCTCGCCCCGTTCGTTCAAACGCAAGGCCTCGTCGAAACCGTCGTTTTGGGCGTCGTTCAGCGCCATGAGATTTTCGAGATAATTGCACGACTTTACGCCGGCGACCGGTGACCTTGAATTCGCCATGAACGGCGAATGTTTCAACCGGAACGGGTCCGTCAAATCGCGATGCGGTCCGACGACGAACCCGACCGCCGTTTCGCCGGCGCGGCCGTCGGTCCAGAGACGCGGGCCCGAAGTATCGAAAAGAGTGACGCGCGCGCGGCCATCGGTCATCGCCGCTTCGATCAACTTTGCCTGGAGTCCGCGCAGCAACGAATCGGCCGACGGCATCGTGATTCCGGTGGCAGCCGCGTTTGTCGCCAGGCGCGCGACGTGCCGATCCCAAAGCACCGGCTCTCCGCGTGCGATCGCGATCGTCGTAAAAACGCCCTTGCCGTACAGCGCTGCGTCGGACGTGGACGGGATTTCGGAAACCTGTTTCATGGAATCATGAATCGGGCGGATCTGAACTGTTTTGCGGTTCGGGGATCGGAACTAGCTGACGGCGCGCTGAACTTCGCGTTCGGTGACCGGGAAAGTCAGTCGGAACGATGTGCCGGCGCCGATCTCGCTCTGCGCCTCGATCGTGCCGGAGTGTTCCTGGACGATTCCGTACGTTACCGCGAGTCCAAGCCCGGTGCCGCTTCCGACGCTTTTCGTCGTGAAGAATGGATCGTAGATCTTTTTCAGATTTTCGGGGGCGATTCCGTCACCGGTGTCCGAAACGGTGATGACAACGTCGCCGTCGTCCGTCGAGCCGGTCTCGAGCGTGATGCTTCCGCCGTCGTACATCGCGTCGCGTGCGTTGAGAACGAGGTTTGTGAAAACCTGTTGGAGTTTGCCCGCGTTGCCGAAGATCGCCGGCAGTCCGTCGGCGTACTTGCGGTAGATCTCGATCTTCGACTTCCTCATCTGCGGTTCGAGCAACTGAAGCGTGTCGTCGAGCAGTTTGTTGACCTCAAGTTCGATGAAGTCGGCCGATCCGCCTGAACGCGAGAAATTGAGCAAATTGCTTGCAATGTTCGACGCGCGCTCGGTCTGTTTCTGGACCTTTTTCAGGAGCGCGTGCTTCGGATCGGTATCGGGAATCATGCCGAGAAGCATTTGCGTGTAGCTCGAAACGCCGGTCAGCGGCGTGTTCACCTCATGCGCGACGCCGGCCGCAAGTAGTCCGATCGAGGAAAGTTTCTCGCTCTGCTGAAGCGTCTCTTCAAGTTTGACCCGCGAAGTTACGTTCTCGAACACGACGATGCCGCCTGACTGACTTGAGGAAACCGAACGGAGCGGAGCGACCGCGACGTTGAGGATCAGCGATTTTCCAGTCGCCGATGTCGTATGCATCTTGTAAGCGTGCCGGATCTCGGTCAAATGCCAGCGCGAACTCCCGAGGATGTTCTCGAGATTCATGACGAATCCTTCGTCGAAAATGTCCTCAACCCTCTTTCCGACGGCTTCTTCGCGCGGGAGCGAGAGCATCTCTTCGAACGTCGAGTTGCACCTCGTGATCCGTCCCGCCTCGTCTACTGCGAGCAATCCGACATTGACTGACTCGACGATCGACTCGTTGAATTCCTTGAGCAGAGCGAGCTCCTCGGCGCGTTTCTCCTGTTCCTGATAAAGCAGCGAATTCTCGATCGCGACGGCGACGTAACCCGAAACGGTCTGCAAAATGTCGATGTCTTCCGACGAGAGGAGCGAGCCGTCCGACGCGCGTCCGAGCCCGATCACCGCGACCATCTTTCCACGAGCGACGCAGGGGACAAAGTAGTGCAATTCCTGCCTGACTAGTCCTCCGTTGTGTCCGTTGGTTGCGCTCGTCTCGATCTCCACAAGATCGAGTTCGTCAGCGCGGACAACGCCCTTCTTCGCGCTCTTCTGGCGGATCATCTGCCTGAAATCGCCGGGCACGCGAAATTCACCCAATCCGACCGATTTCGCCAAACGATAATTGCCGATGGACTCGTCGTCTTCGATAAAGACCGCGACCTTTTCGACGTCGAGCACCTGGCGGAGACGTTCGGTCAGCGCGTTGAGAAGGGGTTCGAGCGCCGTTGTTGCCGACAAGGTCCGTCCGAAATCGAGCAGCCCGCGACGGAGATCGTACCGTTCGCCGTAAAAGAACCGGTCAGCGCGTTCCTGAAGAAAATTCTTGAGCGGTTCGCTGAGCATCACGATCCCGGCCATCGCCACGACGGCGATCAGGGCCCGCAATGAGATCTCGGTGTTCGATAGGTTGTCGCCGACGGCGAGGAAAACCAGTCCGAGCGCAACCGCGCCGATCATCATCGCGATGGCGATCGTCGTCATCGCATAAACCAACGTCCGGCGAACGACGACATCGACGTCCATCAGCCGGTAGCGTACGACCGAATGGCCGAAACTGAGGGGGATCAGCGCCAATGGCAGCGTTCTCAGAGCCGCGGTGTAGACATCATCCGGAAGAACAACGAACCGCCGCGCGATCTGGAACAGCACGATCGGGACGATCGCCGCGATCGTTCCCCACATCGCCCATTTCAGGCGTTGGCGAACGAGCGGTTGATGGTTCACGAAGAAGCGCCGGACGAGGACCGCCGCGCCGAAGACCGTGCCGAGAATGAAATGGTAAAGATTAAGATCGTCCAGACCGTTCGTCAGTTGAAATCTCGAATCGAGATTGCCGTACCAAGCCGCCAGAGCGGTTTGCGGGAACAACTGCGGGAAAACCGAGACGACGATCATCGTCAGCGAGATCAACGCTGCCGGAACGTATAGGCCGTAGGTTCTCCAACGGCCGTCGCCGAGAAACACCTCGCTCCGGATCGGATAGCGCAGGCAAAAGTGAACGAACAGCGGGACGAAGAACGCGAACGCGATATTGTCGATAAGTTTGACGGCAAGGTCAAAGTCCTCGCCGAACCCGATCTGCCGGTAAACGTGAAACACGAACGCGGCGAGACATACGGTCGCGAAATGAAGCACGAACGGCGAGCGGCTGCCCTGTTTGAAGAGTACGAAAAGTCCGACTCCGAGCCAGATCAGACCGACCACGCCGATCATCACGACCGACGGGCTCCAACGCGGGATGCTGTCGATGTTCTTCAGGTCGGCGTAGTAAAAATTATTCGAGAACTTGTACGAAGGACGTTGATAAAAGTAGGTCAGATGGCCGCCGACGCCTGCCGTTTCAAGGTACATCTGAACGTCGTTCGGCGATGTCACCTCTTCGGTCTCGTCACCGTCGAAACCAATCCCGATGAGCCGGTCGCCAACGGAGATTCCCGCACGCGACGCGGCAAAACCGGGCCGAACAACCTGCGCGTAAATGCCGCCGTCCGATCGCATTATCCAGTCGACGCCGTCAACCGGAGGGAGCTTCTGCAGCGCCCGTTGGGTAAGGTTCAGGGCTCCGCCGGCGACCAGCAGCACGGTCGCCAACAGCCAGATCAGGCTCCAACTTGTCAGGACTTTTCCCGTCATGTGTGAATGACGCAGTAAACCGAACAAAAAATGACGCAATACGCGTTCCAGTTGGTCAGGCCAACCGTCGCCGAA